>DATGUH010000087.1:0-5121 GCA_035301445.1 Pseudogracilibacillus sp.
TTATGTCCTTTTTTTGAAAAGTTTTTTCTTGGTTCATCTACAATATGTCCTACCATCATTTTGGAATTCAGGGATGCAACGGGATCTTGAAAAATCATTTGCAAATCTTGGCGCATGTTTCTAAGCTTGCTGCCTCGAAGTGAAGTTATATCTTTGTCATTAAAGATGATTTTTCCTTCTGTCGGGTTCTCCAAACGCATGATTAACTTACCAGTTGTAGACTTCCCACATCCAGATTCTCCAACGAGACCGAAAGTTTCTCCCTTTTTGAGAGCAAGTGAAACGTCATCAACAGCTTTTACATCCCCAACCTTCCGTTTAATTACTCCTGCCTTAATAGGGAAATACTTTTTAATGTTTTGCAGTTCTAAAATCGTTTCTTCAGAAGTCGTTTTAGATTCATTTTTTTCTTGTTGATAAGTTGTGTCTGCCATTATTGAACCTCCTCTGTTTCAGGATGTTTCTCAGGATAACATGCATCATAAAGAAGACAACGTGCACTATGTCCTTCGCCGATATCAGCCAGTTGTGGTGTTATATGTGTACAATCGCCAAATGCTTTCTTACAACGATCAGCAAATCTGCACCCATTTTTCGGCATGTTTTGAATGGAGGGGACAATTCCCTCGATTGTTGAGAGTTCCTCTTCATCCTGATCCATACGAGGGATACTGCCAAGAAGTGCTTGGGTGTAAGGATGTTTTGGATTTTTAAATAATTCGTCTACTTCAGCAATCTCAGCAATTTGACCGGCATACATGACAACAACTCTTTCCGCCATTTCAGCTACTACTCCTAAGTCATGTGTAACAAGTACAATGGACATTCCATGTTTCTGTTGAATCTCCTTAAGTAATTCAAGTATTTGTGCTTGGATAGTAACATCTAATGCAGTCGTTGGTTCATCGGCAATGAGTAGTTTGGGATTAAGTGCAATCGCTATCGCTATCATCACACGTTGCCGCATTCCGCCTGATAATTGGTGCGGATAATCATGAATAAGTGTTTCCGGACGAGATATGCCTACTTGGCGCAAAAGTTCAACAGATCTATCTAAGGCTTCTTTCTTACTCATGTTCTGATGATTACGAAAGACCTCAATCATATGAGAACCAATAGTAAATACTGGATTTAGCGCAGTCATTGGCTCTTGGAAAATCATTGAAATATCCTTTCCGCGGATTTTATTCATTTCCTTAGTATTGAATTGAACAAGGTCTTTATTTTCAAACTTGATTTCACCTTCCGAAATTTCAGAAATTAATTTGGGAAGAAGTTGCATGATTGACAGGGATAAAACACTTTTACCACATCCAGATTCCCCGACTATGCTGATTACTTCTCCTTCATTCACAGTTAAGTTAATGTCTGAAATTGCATGATGTAATTCATTATCAATATAAAAACCAGTATGTAAGTGCTTGACTTCAAGCAATGGGTTTTTTTCATCCGTCATAATGTTTCCTCCTGTAGACTATGACTAAAATAGCTGTTATCTCTATCTATATTGACAAGCTGACAATTCTATTCGCCCGTATATTTTATGTAAATTTAATATTGAAACATATGTTGTTGAATAGGTCTATGTCATTCATATGTAGAAGCCATTGAAGTTCATTCAGATGAATGCGAGCGTTTTCAAATAAATGAACAGTCATTCATTTATGCATGTCTCAAATAACCACGAAGTATTTTCACGCTGAATTGTCTTGCTTCATATAGATATAAAAATCTGATAAAAAGTATTTTTTACAATTATATTACAATAGTAATATGGTTTGTCAATTATGTCACGTCAGTATGCTAAAGTGAAATTCGAGATAGGTTGTCATATAACTGTTTTCGGAAGAAATAATTTTTAAAATTTAAATTCAATATATTGAATTTAAATTAGATATGATATTTTATGAGTATATTGATTAAGACAATGGCACAAAAAAGCGGTCAATGCATAGGCTGATAAAGAATAATTTGATAGAGGTGAGCATATGGAAAGCCCTTGGATTAACGGAGATTTTGTTTTTAATATGAATGACAATTTAATGTTTGAGAAAGATGAAAAAAATTATATTGATGCAGTTGGTGTGAACGAATTAAATACGATTGGAAATATTTATTTTTTGGATATTTATTTGGAACGGGAAAATAGTGTGGAATTCCATTACCACCCAAATGCATCGGAGCTCACATATTGTATTGAAGGAGAAGCGGAAATTGGTTTTATAAATCCAAGTGAAAGTGAGTGGGAATCTTTTCTTTTGACGCCTGGTGATGTTATTTCGATACCAAAAGGGTTCTGGCATTTTGCTGTTGCGAAAAAAGATAATACACATTTATTAGCGGCACATGATACGAATAATTTGCAGACAATGTTTGGTTCAGATATTTTACGGTTATCTCCAAAACAATTAATGGCTGACACTTATTGTTTAGATGAACAGAAGTTAGAGGAAGTGTTGGATCCAATTGATGATACGGTAATTATAGGCCCTCCATCCGATTGTGAAAGAAAGTCCGAAGAAGTATCAAAAGAAATGAGGATGGAGCGTCCGAAATTGATGGAGCAGCAAGGATTTGAAATGTTAAGTGCTTCCCTTGAAAATGAATCCGAAAAAGTAGGGCGAAGAAAAGAGGAGGGGGCAGAAGAAAAAAAATCCGTAAGCTATGGTGGAACAGTCGTTAAAGAAATGAATGTTTGTGAATCTTGCATGAAAAAGTTTAGCAGTTAGAAATTTAATTAAAATACCAGCTTGCTACCTATGGATTGGTTTGGGAGCAAGCTGTTTTATGTTTCATATTTTTCCTTAGGGAATTTTTTTAACCCGTTTTCCCGCATTTTTGTAATATAAATGGAGAAATAGTGAATAAATATACCAGAGAAAATGGCATTTACCAATGTACCTATTCCGATAGCTCCACCGAATAAAAAAGCGACAATAACTAAAAGCACATTAATTGTAGCTCTTGAATAGGTCAGGTTCCAGCCAGTTCGTTTTGCTACAATTAGCATCGAACGATCCATTGGATTTGGAGCAATATGAGAATGAATGTATATAGCAATTCCAAGACCCGTCAATACTAATGATATGATAAGGCATATCCATTGAGTGGCTAACGAATTTGGGGTTATCCACATTTGTAACAAGTACAACCAACTGTCAATGCCGATTCCGGTGATTAAAGAAGTAATGAGTGCAAAATATTCCGGGCGTTTTTTCTCGGCAATTGCATTTCCAATCACCATTGTTAGTCCGACTACAACTTCCCAAGAGCCGATAGTTAATCCAAATGTACGATAAAGACCAACGAGTAAAGCATCAAATGGTGAGGTTCCGAGCATGGAAATGATTGCAAATGCGATACCAAGTGTTAAAATGATAAGACCAGATATATAATAATGTATACCGGCTTTAAACAACCGCGTCAAGCTGAATCCCCCTTTGGATAATCTTTATCTACTATACATAATTAAACTTGAAGTATAAATGAACTTGCTTATATACTTTGAGTAATATTGCTTCTTTGGGAGGAACAAAAGTGATTCAAGGGTTGCGCAGTTGCAATTTTAACTGGTATTAAACATTAAATCGTTTAAAATCTGTCATATTTATAAATAGAGTGAGACGACAAATCGTGGTATAATAAGATAAGATTATAATAAATAGCTTGAGACCGGATCATTTACAAGCTATGCAAATGATTAAGCATGATAAGAGGTGCGTACATTTGAGTATGTATACAAATACGGAATTCAATATGGAAAAAGATTTTAAAAAACAAGGTGTAAAAGGTTTTTTTAGTGATCTAAAATCGCTAGTTAAAGGAATTGTACTAATTGCTAACGTCCTTCCAATTTTAAGTGGGTTTTGGTTGGCATTATATTTCACAGATTCAAGTTTTATAATGTTTTGGGATAAGTTTCTCTACATGCTTATTGGGGGTACATTGCTAATGGCTGGTGCGCTCATGTTAAATAATTGGTATGAAGTGGATTTAGATGAAAATATGATGCGCACACAAGAACGTCCAACGGTTACTGGTAATTTTTCTTTAAATACTGTACTGACTGCTGGTATTGTTAGTTCAATCTTAGGTATGATTTTACTCTTTATGACAACAATAGAGGCTGCAGTTTACGGATTTATTGGTTGGTTTACGTATGTTGTGTTGTACACATTTTGGTCAAAGCGAAAATATACATTGAATACTGTAATTGGTAGTGTGTCAGGTGCTGTTACGCCGTTAATTGGGTGGGCTGTCATCACTTCAGCATATCATATTGTACCGATTTTATTATCGTTAATGTTATTTATTTGGCAAATACCACATACATTTGCTATTGCTATGCGACGTCATGATGAATATAAAGCGGCTAATGTTCCAATGCTTCCAGTTGTTTATGGATTTGATATGACGAAGCGGCAGATGGCAGTTTATGTTTTATGTTTATTACCTTTACCATTCTTTTTGACATCACTTGGCGCATTTTTTGTGTCTGTGATAACCGTACTGAACATTGCATGGAGTGCAATTGCTGTAAAAGGCGTATTCAGCAAAGAAAATAAAAAGTATGCAAACACTATGTTTTATTTTTCACTAACTTATATGACCGTTGCATTCGGATTAATGATTTTAATGACATTAATTTAATCTTATGTACATCTAAAAGCCCTACATTCATATTGATGTAAGGCTTTTTTTACGCTTCAAATTGTCCATTTCATCATCAGGTTTGTTGAATGAAAGAACGAAAGTTTAAAATAAATTTCGTAAATGTTCGTTTTAGAGTAGAAGTGTTTCAGAAGGTATGTTTTATCATAAAAATAAACATGTGTAATATATCACTCGGGGATAAATAGTTCTGCACGATTCGCGGACTTTCATTCAATGATATCGTCCCAGCGATTTTACGATCCCGGTCTTGGAATATTTCAAAAATATGCAGGGAACCAAGCGGTAGCGCAGTAGCTGGGAAAATGTAAAAAATAAAGTGCTGGATAATGCGGTATAATATAGTGCCCGAGGAATACTTGACACATATAAAAATAAAAGGATTTTGTTTTTTAGCACCAACTGATTTATACTAAACATAATTGAGACAGGAAGGGACTAATGATGATG
>DATGUH010000088.1:0-8856 GCA_035301445.1 Pseudogracilibacillus sp.
AGTGCTGTCCCAATAAATAATGTACTAACACCTGTCACTGAACGAAGGCCAATACCTACCGCTAAAATAACCATTGAAAACAAAATCGTTCTTTCCATTCCAAATCGATTCGCTAACTTTGGAGAAATTGGCGAAATCAAAGCAAAGGCAATTAAAGGTAGTGTAGTGATTGTACCAATAACTGTATTTGACACCCCTAAGCTGTCACGTATGGCAGGAATAAGTGACCCTACCGAGGTCAGTGGAGCACGTAAGTTAGAAGCTATTAGTAAAATACCTGCTAAAAGAAGCCCGACCCCCGTCGCTTTTGATTTAAAATATTTCTGTTGATCTGTTGACATTCCAGTTCCTCCATCTAATCTATAAAAATAAATACGAGCATTATCACACCCCGACTATTTTAACAGATTTTGATTAAATGTGAATTATTTTAACCGCTATATTTAATTTCAATCTTGTAAACAAAACAATTCATTTTAATAGAAGAATTTATGCAAAGATTAATTACGAAAATAAAACAGGAGAGATTATTCATTCATAGATTAAAAATATGTTAGGATGAAATTATATCAAACGAATTGGAGCGAACTACAATTGACAACGATAACGACAGCAGAAAATTTACTACAAACATATTTTGGTTATGAACAGTTTAGACCCGGCCAAAAAAATGCCATAGAATATACAATGAATGCAGATAATACACTTGCCGTAATGCCTACCGGTGGCGGGAAGTCTCTTTGTTATCAAATTCCAGGGCTTGCGTTAGAAGGCACTGCTGTCATTATTTCTCCTTTAATTTCACTAATGAAAGACCAAGTCGATGCACTTAAAGCACTTGGTATCGCAGCAACATATATTAACAGTTCCTTATCAATAGAAACATTGAGAGATCGGATGCATAAATTATCTATGGGACAGTATCAGTTCGTTTATGCAGCTCCGGAAAGATTTGAAACAGGCAGTTTTTTGAACGTTATTGAACAGCTGAATATCTCTTTAATTGCTTTTGATGAAGCGCATTGCATTAGCCAATGGGGACATGATTTTCGCCCAAGTTACAGATCGATTGTCCCTACATTAAAACAATTACCAAATGTTCGGGCGTTTTCTGCTTTAACTGCAACCGCCACTGAAGAAGTTGTTGCGGATATTCAGCACTTACTTGATATTCATGACAAACATGTTGTACATACAGGTTTTTCTCGAGAGAACCTCGACTTCCACGTTGTTAAAGGTCGAGGCAAATCAAGTTATATTAAAAGTTATCTTAAAGAACATCAAGACGAAGCCGGTATTATTTATGCAGCAACCCGTAAACAAGTAGATAATTTACACCATCAATTACAGCAAGCTGGTTATTCTGTTTCCAAATATCATGCAGGACTGTCGGAGATGGAGCGAAAACAAGCTCAAACGGCTTTTATACATGACGAAGTATCCGTTATGGTTGCGACGAATGCTTTTGGTATGGGAATTGATAAATCGAATGTCCGCTTTGTTATTCATTATGCTATGCCAATGAATATTGAAGCATATTATCAAGAAGCCGGTCGCGCAGGAAGAGACGGTGAAAAGAGCGATTGTATCTTACTATTTGCTCCTCAAGACATCCAGCTGCAGAAATTTCTGATAGAACAATCCGAGCTCGATGATTCAGGCAAACAGCAAGAATATAAAAAATTACAATCAATGATTAATTACTGTCATACACATCAATGTTTAACTAAACATATTTTAAATTACTTCAATGATACATCAGTCCAATCAAATTGCGAACATTGTAGCAACTGTTCAAAAGATCATGAAAAAATAGATATCACTGTAGAGGCACAAATGATTTTATCTTGTATTAAACGAATGGGTGAACGCTTCGGAGTCACCATGACGGCAAAAGTTCTCAAAGGCTCTAAAGATAAAAAGGTAGCTTCATTTCAATTTGAAAAATTATCAACGTATGGCATTATGTCGGCCTACACTGAAAAAGAATTAACCGAACGCATTCAATTACTTGTCGCCGAAAATTATATAGCTATGGCTGAAGGTGAATTTCCAACATTACAGCTGAATGCCAATTCCTTAGATGTTTTAAAAGGAAATCAATCTGTCACAATGTTGAACGTGCGTATACCTGTACATGCTGAAGAGAATGATTACGATGAGGCATTGTTCCAAGAGCTCCGGAAATTACGAAAACAAATGGCCGACGATCAAAACGTTCCGCCTTATGTATTATTTTCCGATGTATCTCTTAAAGAAATGAGTCGTTATGTACCAACTACCGCTGATGAATTTTTGATGATAAAAGGTGTCGGAGAAAAGAAGTTAAATCAGTATGGAAAAGCTTTTCTTCATGTTTTACAAGGTTGGTCAAATGCTCATCCATCCCATACAAAAAAGGTAAAAATAGGTACATCACCAGTAAAAGTAAAAAAAGAAAAAATAGCCGATACACGTCCAAGTCATATGATCAGCTACCAAATGTTTAAGTCAGGTAAACTATTGAAAGATATTGCAGTAGTAAGAGAACTTTCTCCAAAAACGGTGGAAAAACATATATTCAGAGCAGCTAGCGAAGGCCACCCTGTCATGTGGGAGCTTTTTTTCGATGAACAAGAAGAAGAAAAAATATTAGAGATGATTAAAGAAGCAGAAGATCTTCGCTTAAAAACCTTAAAAGAAGCACTTCCGGAGGATATCACTTACACAGCCATTAATGCAGTGCTGGTAAAACATAAGTTCATATAGTAAGTACAAATAAATCAGAAGTGGGATTTAATCTCAAAAGGATTGGAGGAATATTGTATGGCAAAACAAATTTTAAAAAATGATTGGGCGAATTATCTTCAAGATGAATTTTCAAAAGAATATTATGTGAGATTACGTGAAATTTTAAAAGAAGAATATAAGACACAAACAATTTATCCGGAAATGCATGACATTTTTAACGCCCTACATTTTACGCCGTTTCATCAAGTAAAAGTTGTGATTCTAGGACAAGACCCATACCATGGACCTAACCAAGCGCATGGGCTTAGTTTTTCTGTTCAACGAGGAATTGCTCTACCGCCCTCGCTTCGGAATATTTTTAATGAACTACAAAATGATATAGGAATTCCCCCACCAAATCACGGTTGCTTAACTAATTGGGCAAAACAAGGTGTATTATTATTAAATGCAGTACTAACCGTTCGGGCAGGCGAAGCCCATTCTCATCAACGCATTGGATGGGAACAATTTACAAACGAAGTCATTCAAACACTTAATGAAAAAAACACTCCTATAGTTTATATATTGTGGGGACGAGCTGCCCAATTAAAAGAAAAATTAATCGATACCAATAAGCATCATATCATTAAATCTGTTCATCCAAGCCCATTATCTGCATACCGAGGTTTTTTCGGTAGTAAGCCTTTTTCCAAAGCAAATGAGCTTCTGAGTGCATCAGGTCAAGATGTAATTGACTGGTCATTGGACAGCTAAATGATCATTTTTTAACTTTGTGGTCCACTTAGCTTTTTCTTGTGGACCAATTATCCTTTATTTCTACCAACCAAGTAGCCCAACGTGGTTAATGAGTATTTGCTACTTTTGATTGATAACCATCCCCATTCATCCACTGAAAATCATCAAATGGGAAAAAGATTAGTTTTGAAACTCCTACAACATCTTCCAGCGGTATTGTTCCAATTTGGCGACTGTCCTTACTTAAACGTCTGTTGTCCCCCATAACAAATAACTGCCCTTCTGGTACTGTTGTATTTCCCAACTCTGTATCTTCTAATTGGAATGTATTTGTTAAAGGACCATTATCTGTAATAGCATCCTTATTTGATTCTAAATAAGGCTCTTCGTAAGGCTCACCATCAATATATAATGTGTCATCTTTATATTCTACTTTTTCACCCGGTAGACCAATAACGCGTTTCACTAGACTATGATTATCACTCGTATGAAAAACAACTACATCAAAACGTTCGGGTTCTGACTTTTTTGAGATAAGTAAACGATCTTGATCATGTAATGTAGGCGACATCGATGCGCCACGTACTAAAGTTGGTTCAATGAAATAGACACGAACTATTAACGCCACAGCAATTGCAATGACTAATACTAGTATAAAATGCAAAATGTTGATTCTAGATTTTGGCATATACAAATCTCCTTAATAACCATATCATATGACTTTTTGCCATATGCTGCAAGCTAAAAAATAGATATATTTCTATAAGAAATGTTTGAATCAATCTCACTGGGTTCTTTCAAGCAATATTTTTAACATAGATGGATTTCCGACTAAATCAGCCAACGTATAACTATCTAACACGGAAAAGAAGGCTTCCAGTGCCTCGTGAAGCGCATGTTTCAATGTACAAGCAGGTGAAAGAATACAATGATCTTTTTCTGGATCAAAACATTCAAGTAATGTAAAATCATCCTCCATTTTTCGTACTATCACGCCGACATTAATATCTTCTTTCCGTTTAGCTAGTTTGATACCGCCATATCTTCCACGTACCGTTTCAATATATCCCCATCTATTTAACTGGTGGACAATTTTGCCTAAATGATCCTGTGATATAGAAAATACACCCGCAATTTCTTTAATACTGGCTAGTTCCCCTTCTTCCTTTGATGCACAATAAATCAATACGCGCAAAGCGTAATCTGTATATTTTTTTAATTGCAAATGAATCACTCCATGTTCGTAACTTCACAAATTTGTTATATATATATCATTTTACCCCATTGTATCGATGTTGTCTCCATTATATAATAAAGATGTATTCAAAATACATCTTTGGATTTTACATATTAAAGGAGTGCTTTTATAATGCAAACTGCTACACATTCCGGACTAGATCAAAAAACAATCGACTTAGTGAAGGCCACTGTACCTATTTTGCAAGAACGTGGGGACGAAATTACAAAATGTTTTTATAAACGTATGTTTGAGAATCATCCAGAATTAAAAAATATTTTTAACCAAACAAACCAGCGTAAAGGCGATCAATCTAAAGCACTTGCTAATACGGTCTATGCAGCAGCCGCCCACATAGACCAATTAGAAGCCATCTTACCTGCAGTTATGCCTATCGCCCATAAACACCGCAGCCTTAATATCAAACCAGAACATTACCCAATAGTAGGTGAGAATTTACTCGCAGCTATGCGCGAAGTATTGACTGAAGAAGTGGCAACTGATGAAATAATTGAAGCATGGAAAAAGGCATATGGAGAAATTGCCAATGTGTTTATCTCGATTGAAAAAACGATGTATGACGAAGTATTAAATACAACTGGTGGCTGGGTAGGCTTTCGTGACTTTAAAGTTGTTAAAAAGGTTAAGGAAAGTAGTGTCATCACTTCATTTTATCTAGAACCATTAGATAATGATGCTATCCCTGTATTTGAACCTGGTCAGTATATAACTGTCAAAGCAGATATTCCAGGAGAACCACATACACACCAACGTCAATATACGTTATCATGTGCGCCTTCTGACAAACAATATAGAATCAGTGTAAAAAGAGAGGATGCAATCGGTGAAAATCCTGCTGGTATCGTATCTACATTTCTTCATCAACAGGTAGAAGAAGGAGATATTTTACCAATAAGTGCACCATCTGGTGATTTCGTTTTAGATAAGAGTAAACGTCCGCTTGTTCTAATTAGTGGTGGAGTTGGATTAACTCCAATGATGAGTATGCTTGAGGAAACAATCATAAATCAACCAGATCGTGAAATTATTTTTATCCATGCAGCTCGTTCAGGTAAGGTCCATGCAATGAAGGAACGTTTATTGGACATCAGCACTGAGCATAAACAAGTCAGCACATATTTCGCGTATAATGAGCCAGATGCCGAGGATGAAGGAAAGTTCCACCACTATGGTTATATTAATGACACATTGCTAAATAGTGCGCTTCCAGGCACAGATACAGCTTGTTATTTCTGTGGTCCGAAACCATTCATGCGTGCAATGTACAAGAACTTAACTGACTACGGAATGAATCCTGAAGATATCCGCTTTGAAATTTTCGGTCCTGCTGAAGATATTACAGCATAACCTGAAAATAAAATGGGCAAATCATATCGTTAGCAGTTATTATGATGTTATTTATCTATATGGTAAATAACATCATTTTTCTTTATAAAAATTCATTTATCTTCAACTTGTAAACAGGTATTTCATTGCGTCCGACACCCATTTCTAGTAAGCTAACTTTGAACCTCCGTCATTAATTTATAAAGGTGGTACCATTATGGCTGATACATCAAAACAGCAACAAACATTTGACACAGAAAGTCCTTACGCAGCTGTTTCTGGATGGCTTGCATTGGCTGCAGCATACTCTTTATTTATACTTCTCAGTGCGCTTATTATGATTATCTTTGTCAATCCGGCGCAATTGTCTGGATTTGATATCATTATTTATTTACTAGATATCATATTTCTACCTATCCTACTTATCACTGCATATTTTTGGTGGAATAGAAAACGAATATTTCCTTATTTGATGATTGTATTTTTTCTAATGATTGGTATTAAGGAAGTTGTTTATTTAATAGGAGATGCCAGTCCAAATTACTTTAACATTGCCGCAAGCATAGTCTGGATTATCTATTTTTTCAGATCTGAAAGAGTGAAACAAACTTTTACCAAATAAAAAGAAGCTTACCACACGCATGTATCGACCTTCCAAAAAACATTAAGAGGTCGTACATCGTTTGTGGTAAGCTTTTTTAAGATACACCAATTTCTTCTAACAAGATTTCCCCTTGTTTATTATTAAAATAAATATTTAATGTTATATAATCACTATCCATTAATACTTCATTAGAAACTCCAAATGATTCTAATGGAATTTCAATCGTTTGAAAAGTAGGAGCCCATGCTGTTTCATATTTTCCTTCTCTGAAAATATTATCCATCAGTCCAAACAAAGTATAATCCGTTTTAATAACTTCCGTAAGGCTTCCAAGTTCATCCAAAGGTTGTTTCTTCTGTATTCCAGTTGAGGATGTTATTTCAATATCTATATCTGGAATTTGTTTTTCGTCAATATTTGCCAAGGTTAAATGCAGATTATTTGCGTTCATTGCCATTTTGTTTTTCCAATCCTCTTTATTTAAAACTACTTCATAAACTGCTTCATCCTCCCATTTCAAACGCAAAGCATCAACAAAATGCGTACCCCCTTCTCGATTTTTCGGTGTTATGATGTCAGTGTCCGAAAAACCTTTCAAATGATCCACTACTTCATCGCCATCATTAAATGCACGCACCGTCTTATATTTGGCATCCTCGTATCTACTTACCATAGCAGTATCAGGCAACCAATCCGACCCATATTGATGATTTTTAAATAAATCATCAAAGGACTTATCATTATTAAAAACACGCTCAAAAAACGCAGTAAAATATACTTTAGCAATTTCTTGTTGGTCAGATACATCAATTAATGAACTTTTATCTAAAAATATCCCTCTTGGGAGACTTAAATCTCTACTTCCCCAATCAGAGTTAAAATGGACATGATTAGCATTTGCAATAAAAAGTGACGCCTTAAAATAATCTGAATATGGACCAAAATTTGTACGGTAATATTGTCTCTCCCCTCGGAAGTCACTAATATCCGCATCTTGTGCACCTTGTAACAACAAATAAGATGTATTATAAAGTTCTGGCTTATCACCATCTATTCTTTTATCTGTAGGAGCAACTGAAACGACACCTTGAACCTGTATATCCCGCATCCCTTCTATTATTTCTTCATCATTAAAAAAGCGTTCATAGTCCGCAGCCATTGGTGCAGCCTGCCCACCTCTTGAATGACCTGCTAATCCAACATGATTAAAGTCTATTTTTCCGGCAAATAAACTATCCTCGGTTTTATTCAAGTCCTTTAATTGCAATAGATGTTGTAATAGCATCCAGGCACGTAACTCGTAATTATCATTAGGGGCACCACTCACATTTGAATAATTGATAAAATCTTCATCAACTGAAATAAAAATAAATCCTCGAGAAGCCAATTGTTTACCTAAATAATCATATCCACCGGTGGAGAAATACTCCATTGTGTGATTCCCATGTACCATTAAAATCAGTGGAAATGGACCTTCTCCTTCTGGCATCCATACCCTGCCATTTAACGGCAAATTACTTGAATCAAATCCCCAAAACTCTTCCCGAGAGTCCGGCCATTTGGTTACGCGTTCAGATGCATCAATTGTAGGAACAACTTCATCCACTTCATCGCCAAATGCCTCTCGATGTAAATCCTCTCCACTACCATAGGATATAAAATTCACATCATAAGGGCCTGTTTTACTTGGATTCTCTGGCATATCTTTACCTAATGTCTTCACCACTTGCTCAGTTTCGTTTTTATCGATGAGCGTATACACACCACCTACAACTATCCCCCCAATTAAAACAACAAGGACGATATATCTTACTGCTTTCCTTCGTATCATCTGAATGATTAAATATCCAATAAATACAGCAATAACACTATAACCAATCCCTGCAACAAAAGAAAAAAGAGTTCCCGTATCGTCTTCTATTAATATAATAACAACTAACGTACTCACATATATAAAACTAGATAAACCCAAACGAGGAAGCGGCATATATATTAGCGATAAAACAATAGATACTACTATCGTAAACACCGCAAACCCTGCACTATTTAGTCCAACTGCCTTCGAAATATCCCATACACGCGACCATAGTCCAACCCCTGTTGGATTCCCAATCGACACTACAATCGCTGCAGCAGTAGAAGAAATCCAACAAATAATAATAAACCAAATCTGTTTCAAACGATCATGTTCCATCGTTGATTT
>DATGUH010000089.1:0-5442 GCA_035301445.1 Pseudogracilibacillus sp.
TAGTAAACGGAATGAAGTAACGAATTACAAATATCCGGACATTGACCCACAAGTAATGGGGACTATCAGCGAATTATTGGATGTTCCCTTTACAATTTCCAGCATGATAGAGCAAATTAAATCATTACTTCAAACCAATTACATCATAACTGATGACCAATTATTACTTGAAGAAAAACAGCTATTTTACAAAAGGGTAAAACAAATGCATAAAAGAAATGAACAACTGAGATAAGTATATATTAAAACAGCGCTATACACACTTGTTTTAAGCTTGAGAAGCTGTTATTAAAGCCAGTTTGTACACATCTTCCTCACTGCATCCTCGTGACAAGTCATTGACTGGTTTATTTAGACCTTGCAGGATAGGGCCAACCGCCTCAAATCCACCTAATCTTTCAGCAATCTTATATCCGATATTTCCAGCATCCAAGCTTGGGAATATAAAAGTGTTTGCCTCTCCTGCAACGGTTGAATGATTAGCTTTCTTTTTTGCAACTTGGGGAACAAAAGCTGCATCAAACTGCAATTCACCATCAATAGAAAGTGTATCATTTTTTTCCTTAGCTAATTCTACTGCTGCTTTAACGCGTTCTGTTTCCTCCGATGTTGCCGATCCTTTTGTAGAGAAGCTGAGCATTGCTATCTTCGGATCAACATCAAATAATTTTGCAGATGCAGCACTAGTAATTGCGATTTCTGCTAAATCCTCACTGCTTGGTGCAATATTAATAGCACAATCTGCGAATATATATCGTTCATCTCCCCGTGTCATTACAAACATACCTGATGTCTTATTAATACCAGGTGCTGTTTTAATGATTTGGAGTGCCGGCCTTACGGTATCTGATGTTGAATGTGCTGCACCACTTACCAATCCATCTGCTTCACCGATATAAACAAGCATCGTTCCAAAATAATTGGCATCCTGCATCACTATTTTTGCTTCATCTTCGGACACACGTCCATTTCGACGTTCTACAAATGTTTGAATCATTTTATCTATATCCGCATAATGATGGGGATCCACAACAGTACATAATCCCGGCTCCAAACCAAGTCTTTTTTGTTCGGCTTTTACTTTTTCATCATTTCCAATTAAAATCGGTTCAATCACACCATCTTTTTTCAAACGATGGACAGCGTTTAATATGCGTTCATCTGTAGATTCCGGAAAAACAATACGCTTTTTCTCCAAATTAGTCAATTTCTTTTCTAGTTGCTGAAATAAATTACTCATATTATTACGCTCCTATCTTTTATAACACCAATCCGGCTCATCATAACCGTAAAAAAACAAACATATAATGCTTATAACGAGTCAAAAAAGCTCAGGTTAGGAGTCGGAGTGCCATGTATCAACAACGAATGAAACTACAACAAATCAGCATGATAGCATTGGCGCTGGCATGCCTAATTACTGTCATCGCCATTGTAAAAAGCATATTATTGCTCATGTTGCTCGTTTATTATGGCATCACACTTAGTCTCGCTTGCGAAGGCTTCATTTGTCTAATGGATTTTAAGAAACAAGCCGCATTACGCTTACTCATTACAGCTTTACTGTTATTTATCATGACAACTGCACTTTTGTTTCAAATTATTACATCATAACAACTTGATCAATGCATATCCTAAAACGACCCAACCAATTAAGAAAAACACACCACCAAATGGCGTGATCATAGCCAAGGCTTTAACTCCGGTTGTCGAATAAATATATAAACTACCGGAAAAAAGAATAATACCAATAAAGAACAAATATCCAGCAGCTAGTAAACTCCCAGCATCATATTTGAACATCATAATGGCAACAGCGAGTATACTAACGGTATGAAACATTTGGTACAATACCGCTTTTTCCCAAGTTGCAATAGCACTTTCACTAATTTTCCCTTCTAGACCATGGGCACCAAATGCACCTAATGCCACTGCTAAAAAACCGTTAATTGCTGCAATTATAAATAATGCTTTCATTGTTTTCCTCCATGTTAAGTATCAAAAATCGAATATTGATGTATCGTCTTCATTTACGCTAATATCTTTGGAATCATTATTTAATAAATCAGATGGCTGTACAACAGTACTCGTCGGTGATTGTTCTTTTTTCTTCGGTTGATCACCATATGATTCCAGCCAAACTTCACTTAGTAAGTGAATGTTTTGCATGGCTGCATGCACCTTACTAACATCGCCATTTGACACTGACAACTGTTCTGCCTCACTGCACACTTTTTTTATGACTGTATTTGCAAGCTTATCCATAGGCCTTTATCCTTTCTATACAGATTCTACTCCCAGTATAACAGTTATAGTTGTGCATATCTTATATTTCGATTGCTTTTTTACAAAAAACCCTTGAACAAGACAAGCTGTTGTTCAAGGGAATATTAATTACTTAATAAGCATTTCTGATCCTGAAATACCAGGATTAGTCATCTCAAAAGAATCAAGAATTTGATCTACTGCGCTCTCTGATAGGATACCTTCTTTCAATATAATATCCCGAATAGGCACACCGGTCTCAAGCGCTTCTTTTGCAACTTTTGTAGCTGTTTTATACCCGACATGGGGGTTCAAAGCAGTAATAACACCAATACTGTTTTCAACATATGCTTTACATACGTCAATATTCGCTTCAATTCCTTTCAAGCAATAATCATTGAAGGTATCCAGTACACGTTGAACAATTGTAAGTGATTGATGTAAGTTATAAATTAATACAGGTTCCATTACATTCAGTTCAAATTGTCCTGCCTCTGAAGCCATACAAATTGTTTGGTCATTACCTGCCACCTGAAAAGCTACTTGATTAACGACTTCACATATAACCGGATTAATTTTTCCAGGCATAATGGATGATCCTGGTTGTCGTGCAGGTAAATTAATTTCAGCTAAACCTGTTCTTGGCCCGGAAGCCATCATTCTCAAGTCATTAGAAATCTTGGACATATTCATCATATGAATTTTAAGCGCACTTGAAATGGCTGTGTAAGCATCTGTGTTTTGCGTTGCATCGATTAAATGATCCGCATTTCTAAACGGAATCCCTGTCTCCTCTGACAACACTTCAACTGCCTTCTTCATATAGTCTGGATCAGCATTTAATCCTGTTCCAACAGCTGTTGCACCCAAATTGACTTCTAAAAGAGAATCGTATAGGCTCTCTAATCGTTTCATATCTCTTGAAAGGACACGGCCATAAGATTGAAACTCCTGGCCAAGTCTGATTGGCACGGCATCCTGTAGATGCGTCCTTCCCATTTTAATAACCTCATCAAACTCTGTTCCTTTTTCTTCAAATGTCTGATGTAATGAGTGCATTGTTCTTTTAAGGTTCTCTAGCAGATGGATAGTCGCAAGATGAACTGCTGTCGGAAACGCATCATTTGTCGACTGAGCCATGTTCACATGTATATTCGGGTGAATTAGATCATAATCACCCTTTTCTTTCCCCATCAACTCAAGTGCCCGGTTCGCAATTACTTCATTCGCATTCATATTAATCGAAGTACCTGCTCCGCCTTGAATAGGATCCACAATAAATTGATCGTGCCACTTGCCTTCTATGATTTCATCTGCAGCCTTTTTAATGAATTCTCCTATTGTGTGTTCTAAATGACCAGTTTCCATATTAGCAATGGCTGCTGCCTTTTTCACATAAGCAATTGCTACAATAATTTCTTTTTCGATTGTATAACCAGTTATGTGAAAGTTCTCCTTCGCGCGAACCGTCTGAACACCATAGTAAACATCATCCGGCACTTCCTTTGCACCGATTAAGTCTTCCTCTATGCGATATCTATTTTCCATCTTATGAACCACCTTTTAGACGCTCTTTAATCTTGCTCCATGTTCGATTATAATACAGCTTTACGAAATGTCAAAAATGCCGTCCTAAATTAACTGAATAGTTGCCATTTTAAATTATATATGTTTTTCAATAATTTATGTGCAGCTAATTTATTTGTTAAACGTTCGGATTTTCATTCAATGAACCTAAGTCTGAAATTGACTCATATAAGTATTTATTCGAGTTATTTTTCAAGGCCTGTAAAATCCTCACTACCTCCTGTATTATCTCCCTTATTGGATAGAAACCAACCTGTTAGGGCGATAATGACTAGACCTATATAAAACACTGATTTTCCTGCTGTAGAATGAACCACTGCATCCGGAATAAGTTGTATTTTCGGATGAGCAAGAACTAAAAGTGCCAATTTAATACCTACCCAACCGACGATAACAAAAGCCGCCACCTCTAGTCCAGGGCGTTTTTCGAGTATTTTAACAATAAAGTTAGCAGCAAAACGTATAATAACTACGCCAATCATACCACCAGCGAATATTACGATAAATTGTGCTCCATCTAAGCTACCTACCGAAAACAACCCTGTTGCCGGTAAGGATACAGCTAAAGCAACTGCAGCGAGAATTGAATCAACTGCAAAGGCCATATCTGCAACTTCCACCTTGAAAACTGTCATCCAAAAACCACTTCCCTCTGTTTTCGGACGCTTTTTTTTCTTCTTATCAACGGCTTTATCATATAAATGTTTACCAGAAACATACAATAAGTAAACAGCACCAATTGCCTGCACTTGCCACACATCAACTAAAAACGAAATAAGAAACAACGAAATGAACCGAAAAACAAATGCTCCAACAAGTCCGTAGAATAATGCTTTTTTTCGGTCTAATTCTGGTAAATGTTTTACCATAACAGCTAGGATTAGCGCATTATCTGCTGCAAGCATTCCTTCCAGGCCAACTAGAACTACTAGAATCCATACATACTCCAACAACAATTGCATGTCCATATTTTTATATCTCCTTTTTGCAAATAAGAAAAGACCTTTACCGTATTATGCTTAAAAAATGATATGTTTATCATCTTTTCTCACATAAATACGATAAAGGTCTTGCTAACAACAAATGTTGCCAGTATTGCCGGGGGAACTTTCCCGTAATGACGACAATAACTGTACAGCTACTCCCCTTTGAAGGTATTTCCATTATTTACATTTTTACACTTTAAATATATATTATCATAAAAAGTAAAGTAATGATATTGATAACTACTTATTTTATGAAGTTATTTAATTATATCTATTCAAATAGACAGGCAATCACTTGAATATTTGAATGATTATCAAGTACACTTTTGATTAGGAGTGATGTTCGATGACTAATAATAAAGAAACATTAAAACAGCATCTGCTTGAATTAAAATCTGATTACATCCGAATTCAAGGTGATATGGATAAACTAGAATTTGTCGGTGGTAGAGTTTCTTCAGCAGAGGAGCAATTAGTTCGTCTGGAAAAAGAAATCAAAGAAGTGAATGAACAATTGGATGCACTTGATTAATAATATAAGGCACAATGGAAAATTTGAGCAGACAGGACGTAAAGGTCTTAGTCTGCTAATTTCTTGGCTTTT
>DATGUH010000090.1:0-23012 GCA_035301445.1 Pseudogracilibacillus sp.
TCACCTGCTAAATATTATTAATGAGCGAAACAGACATCCCCTTTTGTAGGGGCGAAGTAATTTCATGTGATATATTCGTATAGGTACACTATAACAAGAGTTAACACTAAAAGCAAGCCCAATGTATATAGTTTGGGTCTAGAAAGAAGAACTATTATACCATTGTTTTGACTACTATACTTTAGACAATCTTGTTAATAAAAAATCAAAAAAACGCTTATCCCCATTCATTCCATTTGCACACAATGCTATAATGAAATAAATCATGCTCAAGGAGGAATACATTATGCTCCAATCAATCCATAAAAATATTGATCATTTGTACGATGAGATGGTAGATATCCGTCGTTATTTACATCAACACCCAGAATTATCTTTTGAAGAAACGGAAACATCCAAATATATTGGTCATTTTTATGAAGAACTAGGGATCCCATATAAATCAAATATTGGTGGAAATGGTGTTATTGCAACTTTGAAGGGAGGAAAACCAGGAAAGACTATTGCGTTAAGGGCAGACTTTGATGCACTTCCCATCCAGGAAGAAAACGATGTCCCTTACAAATCAAAAAATGATGGTGTGATGCATGCATGCGGTCATGACGGGCATACGGCCACATTACTAGTGTTGGCTAAAGTACTTAAGACACATCAAGAAAACATACCCGGAACAGTTGTATTTCTACATCAACATGCAGAAGAACAACCACCAGGAGGAGCAAAACCAATTGTAGAATCCGGGGCAATTGACCATGTTGATGCAGTATTTGGTAATCATTTATGGGCGACTACCGAATTTGGTAAAATTGAAACGAAAGAAGGAGCGTTTATGGCGGGTACAGACCGATTCGAAATCACTGTACAAGGAAAAGGCGGACATGGTGCCTATCCGCATGAAACAAAAGATGCTATCGTTATCGGTGCAGAGATTATTTCTAAATTGCAAACCATTATTAGTCGTGGACTTGATCCATTAAAAACTGCTGTCATTACTACTGGTCAATTTAACGCTGGTAAGTCATTTAATGTCATCGCGGAACAAGCAGAACTTGTTGGCACAGTTCGATATTTAGACAAGGATATTCAACAACAAGTAAAGAGCAAGATGAAACAAATCGTAGGAGGCATATGCCAGGCAAATGGTGCAGAGGCAGACTTTCGTTATTATGAAGGCTATCCACCTGTAATTAACCATTCGAACGAAACGAAAATGATCTTTAATGCTGCCAAAAACGTCTCAGAAGTTACAGGTACTATTGAAGCTGCTCCTCAAATGGGTGGTGAAGATTTTGCATTCTATTTAGAGAATAAGCCTGGTGCCTTCTTTTTCACCGGCGCAAACATACCTGAACATACGTATCCGCATCATCATCCGAAATTTAATATCGATGAACGAGCGATGCCAATTGCTGCTAAAATGCTGATTAGTGCTTATTTTGAATATCAAGAGCACAATGCGTAATCCCCGAATAAAATCATTATAAATCAGAAAGAAGCGGAGAAATCTATTCTCACCGCTTCTTTCTTTAATTAGGCAATTCTTTTCTTTACATAAACTTCATAAAACAGGTATGTGAATAATCCTCCAACTACAAGTGTAATAACTAATCCGAGCCAATCCATCGAAAAGATGAAGAGTAATGAAAACAAAACGGTTTGAACAATCGTTATCACACGCATATCTTTTAAAAACGAAAGCTGCTGTAAGCCTTTCTCTACCGGATATAAATCCATCCATATCGATGTCCGATAATGATGAAATAGTGGAATTAGCTGAAAGCTTGTCATATATATAAATAAAAGTGAAATAGCAATTTTAACCCACATATTCGGAATGAAATAAATAACAATGCCACCTATGACTGTTAACCGCACATATAAATTAAAGTAATCACTACTACGTAAAAAGGTGAGCCTATACAAATAAGTAAATGTTGCAGAATGTTTAAACGGCACTACACGTTCGATTACCTTTGCCAACAATCTACGTTTCTTCATTCGTTTAGCCATATTCGGCACATTAACAAAATTACTCGCAAATCGATAGAAAACTGCTAATCGATGTCGATCATTTTCAATGAGTACGTCCCACGTAAGACTTGGTTGCTTTTTCATTAAAAAATAGTTATTCAAAACACGGATGAAATAAAGAACCGCCACTATAATAATGAAAAAGTGTTTTTCTAACAAAAAGTAAAAAATACCAATACTAAGCAATGTTCTTAATAATTTATCTAACCAAGTTACCTTTTGATTCCGAATTCTAAACATCACCCAGTTCATCCACAAATTCCATCCTTTGAGGACTAGCATTAGAGCAATGATAAGTAAAAAATCCGTCTTACTATTACCTTGATACATCTTTGAATAGAGCGGCCCGATTACCGCAAGCGAAACAACGACCAAATAAAGTTGCACAAAGTAATTATAAGTAAGTGCATAACGGAAATACTTGTCCATTTCACGTTCTTTTACCATTAAAAAGACCTGGTCTGGTTCTCGTAAAAAGTATTGCATTGGATTATAACTGACTACAAATCCAAGAATAATCGCAATAACAGCAGATGACGGGAAATTCGGCGATACGGTTTCCAACCAATGCTGATAATAAATACTCAATGTAATAATCAAAAAAAGAATGGCAATCATAAAGTGCCCATTAAATAAGTAACGTAAATATCGATTCAATAAATGCATATGATTAACGAGTCGCTCTTTAAATAGATCCTTTGCATCAAACATGATCTTCTTCCTTTGTCAGTTGAATGTATAAATCATCAAGCGATGCATTTTTCATATTAAATTGTTCCCGAAGTTCTGGAACTGTTCCTTGAGCACGAATCTTTCCATCATGCAAAATCACAAAGCGGTCACAATATCGTTCTGCAGTTGCTAAAATATGGGTAGACATTAATACACCCGCGCCATTCTCTTTCATACGTTCCATCCACTGGATATAAGCATTGATTGCTAGTGGATCAAGGCCAACAAACGGTTCATCCACAATATACAAATTCGGCTCAATTAAAAAAGCACACATAATCATCACTTTTTGCCGCATACCTTTGGAAAAATGCACAGGGAAAAAGTGTAATTGCCTTTCCATACGAAATGCCTTTAATAAATCAGGCATTCTAGCTTCAAAAGTATGCTCATCTATATCATATGCCATCGCAGTTAAGCGTAAATGTTCATACAATGTTAACTCATCATATAAAATTGGTTGTTCCGGTATGTAACCAAATTGTTTCCGGTAAGATGTAATATCTTCCGTTGCCAATTCCCCATTAATAGAAATATTTCCTTGCTTAGGCTGCATCAAACCGATAACATGTTTAATCGTAGTACTCTTTCCTGCACCATTTAAACCAATCAAACCGACAATCTCAGCTTTATTAACACTAAAGCTAATCCCATGGAGCACATTCTTTTTGGAATATCCTCCCGTTAATTCATTTATTTTGAGTAATTCTTCCATTGTCAACGTTCACTCCATATCTTTATCCACTTAATTATAGTATATATGATAATTGTCGATTATGTATATTATTTCATGTCCTGTTCAAGCTATCTGATGAGGAAAACGTTTCTGTGTCATGTATGTTTCGTGAACACCAGTATCAACCTGCCATTCGTTTATGAATGAATTAACAAAACACCATATTCACGAATAAACGGAAACGATTTCCTCTTAAAGCAGACTGTGTTACAAACACAGTCTGTATTTTCTTATTTCCCTAATAAAAACATATTTTGAAACTGTTCACAAATTATTACTTCTACAGTCGTATACTCTTTTCCTAGTTTATGATAAACTATTAAAAAAGAGTACATATAGAGGAGTTGTTTGTCTTGAGTCATGATAATTGTCTTTTCTGTAAAATTATCGCTGGAGAAATCCCCTCAGCGAAAGTATATGAAGATGATGAGGTGTACGCTTTTTTAGATATCAGCCAAGTAACAACTGGACATACGCTGATTATCCCTAAACAGCATGTGGAAAATATCTATGAAACAAATGAAGACATTGCTGCCGCAACATTTGCCCGTGTTCCAAAGGTCGCAAACGCCATCAAAAAAGCATTTAAACCTCAAGGGATGAACTTACTCAATAATAATGGCGAATTTGCCAGTCAGTCTGTATTTCATATTCATATTCACTTAATCCCAAGATATGATGAAACAGACGGATTCGATTTAAAATGGGAAGCAAGAAATGACGCTTTTAATGAAGAAGATCTTGCCAAAATCGCCGCAGATATTCAAAAAGAACTATAAAAGGAGAATGATACGATGTTAAATGGAAAATCAATTGTAGCAGGCTTTATTATCGGTGGTACAATCAGTGCAGCTACTGCACTATTAACAGCACCAACATCTGGACGTGCCCTGCGCAATCAAGTCAGATCACAAGGCATGGAATGGAAACAAATCATTGAAGATATTATTAAAGACGGATGGAAACTTAAAGACCAAATCGCACAAACTTCTAAAGAAGGCGCTGCACTAATCAATGAACTAACCGAAGAAATGAAGACATCAGTTGATGAATGGAAAAACACTGTTGAACCACATCAAAACAATATTCATCAATATTTAGAAGAAATTGAAGCAAGCATTAAAGACCTTGAGGAAAAAATGAATTCACAAAACAATGAAGCATGATCTACCTTTGTTCAAACGAGATTTAAAAGAAGGTTGAGCATCATTAACCTTCTTTTTTGCTGGTTAAAGATGCTTTCTACAAACAATGTTTATAAAAATTATTATAATGTAATAGCTCATCATGTACCTCTGACGTTCAATGTGCTATTATTTAAAGAGGAAAATGTATTTTAGTATTAAAATGAGGAGTGCCATAAATAAATGAAGAAAGTAGCAATCGCAGCAACCCTATCAATTGGAATTATCTCACTCAGTGCATGTGGTGGCTCAGAAACCATTGCCAAAACTGATCATGGTAACGTCACAAAGGACGAGCTATACGATGCAATGAAAGCTGAAGCTGGAGGAGATGTTCTTCGTCAATTAGTTACTTTTAAAATATTGGAAGATAAGTATGATGTATCTGACGAAGAAGTAGATGAAAAAGTAGAAGAATTAAAAGAAGAAATCGGTGAAGGTTATGAAGATCTTCTTGAACAACAAGGTTTAACAGAAGAAGATTTGAAAAAGGACCTTAAAAATCAATTACTTCAACAAGCTGCCCTTACTGAGGGTGAGGAAGTTACAGATGAAGAGGTTGAAGAGTATTACGACCATATGAAAGAAGAAGTAAAAGCACGTCATATTTTGGTTGAAGATGAAGAAACCGCCAAAGAAGTAAAGAAAAAACTCGATGATGGAGAAGACTTTGCAGATTTAGCAAAAGAATACTCTACCGATAATAGTGCTGAAGATGGTGGAGATATTGGATTCTTTAGCGCAGGACAAATGGTCCCAGAATTTGAGGATGCAGCATATGATATGGAAGTTGATGAAATAAGTGATCCGGTAAAATCTGATTTTGGCTATCATATTATTGAAGTACTAGATAGGCAAGAAGTAGAAGAGGATGTTGGGTCGCTAGAAGATAATGAAAAAGAAATTCGTGATAATATCTTACAAAGTAGAATAGATCCAGAAGAAGCACAAGAAAAAATTCAAAGTATTTTAGATGATGCAGAAATTGACATCAAAGACGAAGACCTTGAAGACATCTTTGATCAACCAGAAGGCGGCGGTATGCAAGTACCAGGATAATCAAGTAGGGGACTAGCCATTATTTGGCTAGTCAGTCCCTCGATCCATTGTACATTAGACTCCCCCTTATAAAAATAAATACTCAAAACATCATTCATAATAAGGTGAAATGAGCACATATACCAATACACCGGTAAAACTAACATATAACCAAATTGGCATAGTCCAGCGTGCAATTTTTCTATGTTTTTTTACTAACATATGTTGTCCACGTATAAACGTGATAAGAACCAACGGCAAAAGTGAAGTGGCAAGTATAATGTGCGTTATTAATACAAAATAATAAATATACAAGAGTAAACCACTGCCTCCATACGATGTAGATCCAGCCATCGCATGATAGGTTAAGTACGTAATCATAAATAAAACGGTCGATGTCAAGGCTCCATATATAAAACGTTTATGTGTATGAACACGTTTCTTTTTGATCATTACCATAGCACCAATCAATAGTAAAAAAGATACCCCATTCAATACAGCATTAATGAATGGCAAAACGGAGAGACTTATCCCAGCAATATTTCCACTGGTACTTCTAGGAATATAATTTGTGGCTAAAATGAGAATAACTGCAATCATAGAAACGGCCAAAATGAACAAATTATGTTTTATCTCTTTTTTATTTGCAAGTATCTCTTCTTTATTTTTCATGATTTAACATCTCCTTTTCAATCATGGTGTTTTACGCTTACCATACACGACCAATCATCAAGATACCCATTAACCTCCTATTGGCACAGTGTACAAACCGATTTCTTTTTCCTCTTTTACTAATACATCCATTTGGTAAATGTCATAAAGTAACTCTTGGGTTATCACATCAGCAGGTTCACCTTTTTTAATCAATGTCCCATCTTTCATTGTAATAATGATATCGCTGTACCTAATCGCTTGATTAATATCATGTAGTACCATTAAAATCGTAAGGCCATATTTTTTATTTAGCCGTTTAATTAACTCTAAAATGTCATACTGATAATATAAATCTAAAAAAGTAGTTGGCTCATCTAAAAATAAATAAGGTGTCTGTTGAGCTAATGCCATTGCAATCCAAACCCTTTGGCGTTCGCCGCCTGACAAAGTACTTATTTGACTTGTTGCCTTTGATGTTAAATTCGTCTCATCCAATGCCCAAGAAACAACAGCATTATCTTTTGCTTGATCCCCTTGAAAAACGGAACTATAAGGCAACCTTCCATATCCAACTAAACGTTCAACTGTCATATCTACAGGGGCTTTGTTTTCCTGGTGCACTACAGCAATTTTTCTTGCTAATTCTTTCAAAGTATACTGCTGCAAACTTCGATTCTCCAATGTAACGGTCCCTTTTTGAGGTTTGTAATGATTCGACAACAACCCTAATAAAGTTGATTTTCCACATCCATTCGGACCAATAACAGTAGTTATTTTACCTTTATCTATATTGAAAGATAACGAATTAATATGATTACTTTTTTTATCATGCGAATACACCACATCATTAACTTCCATAGACACGATCACTCTTTCTAAGTAAGATTATTAGAAAAGGTCCACCAATCAAAGAAACTATCACTGATGCTGGAATTTCATTTGGTGAAACAATCGTCCTCCCTAATGTATCTGCAGCTAAAATTAACAACGCACCTATTAAAGCGGAAAATGGTATGAGCAACTTATAATCCGTCCCTACTAAAGAACGTCCAATATGAGGTACAATGAGTCCTGCAAATGCAAACATTCCTGCTATGGATGTAGCTATTGAAGCAAGCAACACTGCAATTGCCGCTATTACAAAACGTGCTATATTCACATTAAATCCAAGGCTTTTTGCAGTTTTATCATCTAGTGCTAAATAATTACACCAAGCATAAACGAAATAAGATAAAAAAAGACCAATAGCACCATAGATCGATATCATGTTTACATCAGACCAATTTTTCATTGACAAATCTGACATTGTCATATTACCCACAGCCTCAATCATACTACTTCCAGTAAAATTAAAAATTTGAAGTAACCCTGTAAATACAGCATTTACTGCTACTCCAATTAGAATCAACCGCAACGGATTGAAACCGGACTTCCATGAGAGACTATAAACGAATAAAAATGCTATACTACCGCCAAAAAAAGCAAACAATGGAACATAGAAAAAGAGAGTTGGAAAGAAATATATGATGAGGACTGAAAAAAAGCCAGCTCCTGAAGATATACCAATAATTCCGGGTTCCGCAAGCGGATTACGTACTACAGCCTGCAATAGTGCACCTGCAACAGATAAAGTTGCTCCTGCCAGCATTCCTACAATGATTCGTGGAAAACGTAAG
Source organism: Pseudogracilibacillus sp. (assembly GCA_035301445.1). GTDB lineage: Bacteria > Bacillota > Bacilli > Bacillales > Amphibacillaceae > Pseudogracilibacillus. Next base: position 8,052 of record DATGUH010000090.1, read on the forward strand.
TCTTTAACTATTTGTGCTTGCTCTTCACCAGTAAACAGACCATGGACAAGATCCCAAACTGATAATTGGATACTTCCTGTAACGGCAGATTGAAACATCACAAATATTAACATAGTGATAGCCACTGCAAAACTAATTATTTTTTTCTCCATTTCACTTAACTTCCTTTATAGCTAATCTAAATCTATTCGTCTTTATAAAGTATTTCATATAAAACATCTAGCGACTTATCTGCTCGAATGTTTCCAGTTGTGCCAAATAATGATTCTTCCAGATCATAAACTCGCTCATCTTTTACAGCATCAAAGTGTTTCCATATATCATTTTCCTTAAATTCTTCATCAAACATTTCCACCACTTCATCTGGCATACCATGAGCTGCCCGTAAAATTATGTCTGGATTCGTTTGTTGAAGATGTTCCGTGTTGGAAGAAATAAAGTCTTTATCCTCTTCTTTTATCACATTTTCCCCGCCTGCAATTTCAACCAAATTTCCAATATATGAACTTTCTGTACCTACTAAATAACTCCCGGGTACGCCCATCAAAATCAATACTTTTGGATGATCTTTCCCTTGGATTTTTTCAGAAATTTCTTCTGTCTTTTTCTCAAATGACTCTATGATTTCATTAGCCTGCTCTTCTCGGTCATAATCTTTACCAAGTTGTAAAATTTCCTCATGCATTTGATCGATACTGTCCAAATTCAAATAACGAACATTTACTCCAGCCTGCTCAAAATATTCCTTTGTGTCATACTGTATGGTTGATACAGAAAGTACTTCTTTCGGGTTTAAAGACCGTAACAATTCAGGATCTGGACTGTGCGGATCTCCGACGCTTGGTAATCCACTATACCTTTCCGGCAGTTCTTTACTAGTTTCAGGAACCCCAATTAAATCCAACTCCAATACATCCGTTATTTCCGTGTTAGCAACAGTCGTCGTTATCAATCCATTACTTTCCGAATCGCTATTTTCTTTAACTTTCCCATCTGTCGAAGTACTATTTGAAGTACAACCTGCCACCATGAAAACAAGTTCTAATACAATCATTACATGAAGCAATAACTTAATCCTTTTCAAGGATGACCCTCCACCTTTTAAATAATTGTCTTAAGCAAGTTTCTGCTAAGTAACTTCAAAATAATTGCTCATTTATCTTAATTATTCAGTGAATCCTACCTTCGATTATATTTCAGTCAATTTAGCTTGAACTACCAATCTTCCCTTTTCTTGATCTAATTCATAATCACAAGTGGAAAGTGTTATAATACGATCGTCCTTTTCTACTTGAATATCAGTATCATATCTAGACTCATTTTTAATATCTTCCAACAACTGTTCATATTCTTCGTCATTTTCAAAGTCTGTCTGAATATAATTAAAGTCTGTTAAAGTGTTATAAACAGCAAAAACTTCTGCCTCGTATCGATTATACAAAGTATCAAATTGAAAAGTACGATGATTTTCAAAGAATTCCTCATCCATGAACTTACTCAAATGCTGGAACATAGAACCATCTTTCATACGGTGACCATAAACAATCACATTTCGATCAAAATCCTCAACTTGATTGCGATAGTCTAAAAAAATACTCCCAGCACGTGACAGTTTGTTATCATAATTAGTATCTAAATATTGTAAATTGTCGTCAGATTGAAGAACAGGATAGTCTATCTGAGTATCATTAATAGTAATCCAACCAACAATGTCTTCATTTATTTCCTGTAAAGATTCAAACCCAGGACGTACCTCCGTCATTTCCTTACTTGATTGGGCAGTGTTCAACTCTTCTTTTTCATTAGAAACCTCTTGATAAAATGTATCCTGGATATTATGCATCATCTTACGATTCTTATAATAATCCATCCCTATGTCAAATAATCCATAACCAGCGTAAATAAACAATACTAAACATAGAATGGTGATAAGTTTAGAGATTATTTTCTTTCCTTTATGGTTATTTTTCGACAAACTACCACCTCGTTTCTTACAATCCTTTTCTAAATCTCTATCGAATAAAATAGAGTATTCATAACAAACAATGACTTTTAATAGTTTATCCTAATAATTTCAAAAAACAGGGTCTTACAGAAACCCCTTCTGTAAGACACCTTTATTTCATTCTTACGTATGAACAAATCGTTTTCTAAGTTGAATGATTAATAATACGATCGAACCAATTAATATAAAACCATAAAACAGAACTTGACTATAATCTCCGGTTTGAGGATTTTGTTTTTCATCATTAACCACTTCACTATTCACTTTGTCACTGGAACCAAATTCAGGTTTATCCAGAGATTTGCTTTTGTCTTTATTACCATTTTCGGCCTCAAATTTTTGGGCTGTTTTATTTTTTCCGTTGGTTAAAAATGTCCCTTTATTCTGACCGATATCCCCTCTGTTTTGGACGGTTTCTTTGTTGTCGGAATCATCTTCTTTATTATTCGGATCTTCAGTATTATCATTCTGGTCATTTTCATTATTCGGATCTTCAGTATTTTCATTCTGGTCATTTTCTACCGGAACATCATCCATATTTTCTATCTGAAAACGAAAATCAACGTCATGATCCAAGTTAAAGGCTGGTACTTCATATTGTGTATGAGCATATAAAATCTCACTCAATTCATCCATCTTAAAAGTATAATAGACATTCTCATTATCTTCCTCTTCTGAAACAGTTGCACCGTCTATCTGCATCCCATAAATCGTAAAAAATTCATCTTTAGGCACAGTAATTGTCAATGAATACTTTCCATCATTATCAATAGATACCGAAGCCTCTTCATTAATGTAATCAGCGGCAGCAGATGGTTCATCTTTATCGGCATGAAGTGCTTTTATAATAATAGTTTTCTCTGTTTCATTATTAGAATTGTTATCGGCAGTTTTATTTTCATTTTTATCCGCATCTGGATGAATATAATCATCAGAATCCAATTCATCATCTGCACCTACTTCAGATTGATCACCTGAACCTTTCTCATCTTCATCTGGATTAACTTCAGAATTTTCATCAGAATCTTCTTCATCACCTTTTGGTTCTTCTGTTTGAGATTCATCATCTTTATCCTGGTTATCTTCGGCCTCGTCTTCTTGATTCTCATCTGAATTATCATCAGATGACTCATCATCTTCTGCTATTACCGGCAGATCATCAAGCCCTTCTAATTGGAAACGAAAGTTAACATCTTCATGGGTGAAATCCATATCAGGCACTTCATAAGACGCCACAACATTTATTATTGCTTCTTCTATATTTTGTTCATCTAAATGGAAGAAATAGTACAGATTATCTTCATCTTCTTCTTTTGTTTGCTCATCTCCCTGTTTATGAAGAGCATAAATTGAAAATTGGTCATTTTTAGGAACAGTGATTTTTAAATCTAATTTTCCATTTTTTATGATGACTTCAGCCTCTTCGTTTATATAATCTGCGGCAGTTGATGGTTCATCTTTATCTTCATGTAGAGCTTTCGCAATAATATCATATGTGCCATCTTCGTAATCTATAGTTGCTGCTTCTGTAAGCACGTTATGATTCATTGTTAACATCGCTAATACCGCAACAAAAAAACTACAAGTAACCTTGATTAATTTGTTCAATTTTCAGCCTCCTACCTATTAAAATTAGTATCACTATAGATACGTTTGTATATTCCATACTATTATTCATTATTAAATACACCTATTAAGAATCGATTGCATTATCTGACCGCTAGTTTTCGAGTTAATAAAACACCAGAAATAATTAATATAAATGTAAATAAGATTATAGGAGCTTCATCGCCTGTCTTCGGATTTTCTTGTTTAGCTCCATCTTTACCCTCATCGCTGTCATTTCCGCTTATTGTTGCTGCAGCATCATCCGAATCTGATTCATCATTTGTAACTGATTCATCATCGTTGATGTTTTCCTCATTTTCATTATTAGAATTCTCTTCAGATTCATGATCTTTGTTGTTCCCAGATGCTTGTTTTATTTTATCAAGACCTTCTAATTGGAAACGGAATTCAACATCTTCATGAACAAGATCCATAGATGGCACTTCATAGGAGGTTATCACATTAATCATCGCATTCTCTTTATCTTGTTCCGTCAAAGAAAATGAGTAATAAAGATTATTATCATCTTCTTCCTTTGTTTCAGCATCGCCTTGTTTTTTTAATGAATAAAGTGAGAATTCTTCACTTTTAGGAACCGTAACTTGTAAATTCATCTCCCCGTTTTCAACTATTACTTCAGCAGCTTCATTAATATAATCGGCAGCAACTGATGGTTCATCTTTGTCTATATGTAATGCATTTGCTGTGATGTTGTAAGTCCCGTCTTCATAGGAAGAAGCTGATGTTTTATCCGCAGGAACTATTAAAAATAAAAGTACTGCCAATAAAGAAATAGGTGTTAATTTTTTTATCATTTGTAACAATAGAAAAACTCCTTTACTTTTTTTTATTTTTTTGTTTAACCAAAAATAGAATGAAGATGGCCATAAAACAACCGACAATGGATAATATGATCCATTTATTATTCATTCCTTGATTTGTAACTTCGTTATTGCTTTTAACACTGTCTTTTGATTGTTTATCTGCATCCTCTACATGCTTTGCCAATGGTTCCTCTGCTTCAATGGCGCTATTTTCATCAAAGTCAAAAAAAGTTGTATAATGATGATCATAATCTTCTTCTAACTCATCCACGACAATATGCATTTTAATTTCCATTGGATTACTAAAATCATAGTCCCCATCAACATTGAATTGTACAATACGTATGTCATCGCTTGGATTTTCCTCTAGGATGTCAACTTCTTCAAAATCATTTCCTTCAGGTGTTTGTAATTCCTTCACCCAATGTGCGTGATTTACTTTTATTTGTAGCCAACGTTTATCACCATCTACAATTAAGGTTGCTGGCTTGTCAAAATAGTCATTAGCTATAGATACTTCATCTACTTCCGCAGTTAATACTTCATATTCAATATCATAAATACCGTCTTCCAATTTTGTTTCAGCAGATGTAAAAGAGGCAGATGTTAGAAATATCGCAGTAAATATCGTTAATACACAAAACCCCCATATTAGTGACGAAATTTTACCTTGCAACAAAATAACCTGTCTCCCTTTAATCAAAAATTAGATAATCTATCTTGAGCTAATCTTGAATTTATTATATTTTTTTCTATTTCATCTAAACGATTCATTACTGGTTTAGAAGCTTTCATTAACATTGATTGCAATTTTTCTTCCCGGGGATCATATTGCTTTTCTGGTTTATGCTGAACCTGAATGAAATAAAATACAACATCAGAACTAATAATTGGATTATCTTCTCCCTTTTGAATTCTTTCTTCCATTGGCTTATGTGCGTCCCTAAAACTTTGACTTGTTTGCCAAGCCTCGAAATTAGATTTATCAATCCAAGTTGTACATATCTGCACTTCCTCATAATCACTATCATCATTTAGATTCTGTAATACTTCCATAAATAAAAAGCCTGTAAAGGTATGGATAGATTTTACTTCTTCAAATCGGGTAATTACTTCTTCTGCCCTCCCTTTTTTAATTTGTAATTTATTTACCGCTTTAAAATAAACCATTAGATTCATCCTTTTTTAAAATATTTAATGAAAGTAATTAATCTTCACTGAAATATACATGTTGGTAAGATTAATAAAAACAACTCTCAACTATCTTTAGATTCTTTTAACTTCCTGTTGAAAATAACAATCCCTCCTCTTTTTTCCTTACTGTAAAAACAGGGAACATTTGTGCTACACAAAATATTGTTATTATAAAATTACAATTGAAATTGATAATCACTTTCAATTGAACTATACTCAAGTTATATTGTAATTGATAATCATTCTCAATTTCTGTGATTCAAATCACGTATATTGCTTTTTTTAAGGGAGAAATATATATGAAAGATTACGAGAAAGTAAACATTTTGAGGCAATTTTCAAATCTAGAGGATCTTACAGATGATGAATACAATAAAATAAAACCATTTCTTATGCACAAAAAGATAAATAAGAACGAGCACTTATTTCATTGCGGTGAGAAAATGGAGTCGATTTATTTTTTAATCTCAGGCAAAATAAAAACATATAAAACAAACGTCAATGGAAAGGAATTTCTTGTCCAATTGTATTCAGGAAAAGATGTTTTCCCACACATCGGGTATTATTTTCATGTTGATAAATATCCAGTTAGTGCACTAGTCCTGAAAGATGTAGAGTTGTTTTATATACCACTTAATAATTTATATCAGATTCTTTCTAGTTCTAACACGTTCTGTATATTCTTTTTGAAAGTAATGGGAGCAAAAACAATCGATTTACAACATCGGCTTGAAGATAAAATACTAAGTTCTACGATGGAACAAGTTGTGCATATGTTAATTCGCTTAAGTGAGAAATATGGCATTCAACTCGTCAACCAAAATGCTATTTTATTAAATGAACCTTTACATAATACTGACCTTGCAAATATGGTCGGTATGACTAGAGAAACTATTAGCAGAATGATGAATCAATTATATGAGGAAAAAATTATTCGCAAAGACCGAGAAGGGAGACTATTAATTAATATGAAAAAATTAAAAGCGTTTAATGAGTAAAACCATGTAGATAAACGTTTCTTTAATTTATTAAGTAGTGAATCACTTTCTAAGTCAATAGTAAGGATTAAAATCCGTATATTATTGAATATGCCATTATAATTTTCATTCTATGTAACTTATAAGAACAAGTTCTATCATTTTTTAATCAGCCCTTGACCATGACTCAAAAAATTAAAGTTTATAGTTGTTTTAGCATTCCCTACACACATAAGAAAATTCTTATATGTTCGAAGGTACTACCTGAGGACAAGCAAAAACACCTCTGCGTTGAAGTTGTTGGTAATAATACCTTAAAATCAACGTAAAGGTGTTTTTGAACCTTTAAACAAATATTTACTGCAAATATTTAATAGCCACTTTCTTTTAGGTTGAATGTAAAGATTTTTAAATTTTATCCAGCAGCCGATATATGTTTATCTACTACTGTTTGCCTTATAAGCATTTTTTATTGTCCACGTCTTGCTCGTTCTTGTTCCAATCGTTCCATATAAATATGTCCTTCTTGTTCAATATAATGCTGTTCCAATCTTTTTTCAGCTTGCATTGCACGGAAGGCCATATAACCACTAAAAATAATAAAAAGAATAACGACAGGTACCCACCAAGGAAAAGGTAATGCCAGCATCATTATCGCCCCTTGTCCAATTTTCTACTTATATTTAATCATATGAAATAATAACTGGACATATGCCTAAATTTTATTCCCCTAACATTGGCTTATAAAAGGAACGATGATCAAATGTGAACATCTTTTCCGTAAATTCCCCAGGACTAGTCTTGTCCAAAGCACGATCAAGCATATTCATTTTCGCATCAATCATATCAATCAAATGAAGCATCTCAGCTTCCTTTACAAGTGGCATTTTTGCACTTCCCCATTCCGGTTTACCGTGATGTGCAAGCACAATATGCTGCAGAAGCATAACTTCTTCACCTTCAATTTGTAATTCCTGTGCTGTTTCTTTTATTTCCGAAACCATAATACTAATATGACCAAGCATTGTACCTTCCACAGTATAGCTAGTAGAAACAACACCTGATAGCTCATGAATTTTACCAATATCGTGCAAAATAATGCCCGCATATAATAAATCTTTATTCAAGCTAGGATAAATATCGCATAGGCTTTCAGCAATTTTTAACATCGTTACAACATGATAAGCGAGTCCAGAAACAAATGCATGATGGTTTTTAGAGGCGGCTGGATAAACGAATAGATCTTCCTGATATTTTTTAACAATAGCTCGGACAATACGTTGAATACTTGGATTTTCCATTGCAAATATAGCAGCATTCACCTGCTCTTGTAAATCCGTTTTATCAACTGGCGCCTTTTCTAAAAAATCGGACACCTTTACACCATCCGTAGTTTGAGCTGGACGGATAGCCTTTACGCGCATTTGGGCTTTCCCTCTAAATTCATTGATATCTCCTGTTACTTTAACGATTGTACCATCCTTAAAAGTATTCACATCTTCTGTAGATACATCCCATAACTTTGCATCAATTTCACCAGTAGCATCCACAAAGTAGATAGTTAAAAAGGCCTTTCCTGTACTTGCTGTACCTTTTTTGGTCTGCTTAATTAACAGAAACCCATCGAATGTATCACCAATAACATGCTTTCCCAATCCTTTATTCACAAAACATCCCCCTCGTAGTGTTTAAATATTTACTGCTTCCATTGGATAAACCCATTTAAATTGATCGGCAATTTCTTTTTTACATGTAAAAAAGATAACTTGCTGCTCTTTACTTAATTGTTCCAATAAATATAAACTTTGTGTTGTACGCTTTTGATCGAAATGCACAAAAGCATCATCAATTAAAAGTGGTAAATCAAACTGATCCCGCATCGCTTTAGCAATTGCAAAGCGTAGTGAAATATATAATTGATCTATCGTTCCTTGTGATAGTTCCTCTACAGTATAACGTATATTGTCAATGTCTTCTACTTCAAATAAACCGTTTTCCTCCGGAGGGATCACTTTGTTATAACGATTACTTGTCATATGTGCAAAATATTCACCGGTAAGATCCATCACCTTTGAAAAGTGCTTTTTTTGATATGTTTTCTTGGCATAAGCCAATGCAGATTGAACAAGCTTTAACACTGCCCATTCTTTTGCCTGTTCATTCAACTTATTCCTATCTAATTCGTAGGTAAAGTTAAGTTGGGAAGTATCTTCTGCCTTTTCTAATCGTTCCACTTGTGCTTGTAATTCTCCAAGTTGGTGATGCGTGTTTGAAATTGCCTCTTCCATTTCCTTTATGGATTGCTCTACCTGTTCTTTTTTATTTTCAAGTTGAACACTATTCATTGTAGAAGCCAGCAACTCCTCAGTTTTCGATTCAGAAAATAAATTTTGGAGTTGTTCTTTGATACTGTTCATCTCTTGTAACATTGCTTCCTTTTTATTATGGTTTTCAGCTGTTTTATAAAACTCATTTTCCCCGTTGACACCAGCCGCTTGAAATAATGCTCTTTGTTCTTGTTTAAGTAGTTCTAAAAGTTTATTTAATTCCGTCATGTCCGTTTCGGTCGTATCCAATGCTTGTTCGTATTGATTAATTTGAACACGAGTGTCCTTTTGTTTTTCTAAAACTGCTTCCAATTGTTTAAAACTATTTGCATACGGAAAGGTTTCAAAGTTAGCATCAATCTCCGTATGATAAGCTTCTTTTGCAGCAATATCTTTCTCTATATCATTGACTTCTTTATTTAGCTGTTGCAATTTCTGAATATGCTTTAAAAGTTCTGGCCAATAAATGACCTCCACCCCTTGTAAAAATGGATACATAAATCTCTCAGATTCTATTCGATCATCTAATTGCACGAACCTTTTTTCCAGAATTTGTTGTTGTTCCTCAGCTTGAATTTCTAAAAGATTGTTTTGACGCATTGCATTGTCAATATCTGAAAGCTGGTGTGTCAGCGTTCGTTCCTCTTCTATTAATTGTTCGATTTCAGATCGTTCTTTTGGTGAGAGCATATCATTTTCCTTGCTAGTAAACAGCATGTCTTCAATGGCTTTTCGTTGTGTACCAGCATAAAAATATTGAATGCCTCCTCCAACAAACGCTATAAATGCTGCACCATACAATATTGGTACATCCAGCACAAATCCTAAAATAACAGATAAAACAATAATAGTGATATATATATACGCAAACTTTTTCGAACGAGATTGTTGACGTTTTTTCCAAACTTCATAATTTTTTATTTGTTGTTTATTCTCTCTTCCAGACTGATCTGCCGCTAATCGTTCTTCTGCATGTTTCCTTTCCTCTTCAGAACAACGTTTATGGCGCACTTCTTTTTCATCTCGCATTAAATTGATACGTTTTTCCTTCAGCAAGTGTTGTTCTTCTTCAAGTGTCTTTTGTTCTAAGTGAAGGGAATTGTAATCCTTGACCAATTGCTCCCATGTAGAGGATAAATAAAAAGGTAATATAATTTCCTTTGTTTCATCTTTATCCCATTCTAACAAACGGAGCATTTCATCACATTTCTTTTTTTCTTGTTGTAATGCCGCTTTTTGCTGTTCAATAAGTTTTAGATGATGTTCATAATTTAGCTTTTCCTGTAGCAAAGATTCTGCTCGCTCCAACATATCATCGCTTAATAAGTCGCTTCGGAGCGTATTTAGTTTAGCGATATATTCAGAATGCTTTTCTTTTAATAAGTTATATTCGCTTAGTTTTGGAAGCAGTTTTTCTTTTAACTGTTGGTAACGTGTTTCACCTTCACTTGGAAATGTTAATGTTGAAGGTAAAAGTGCAATACTTTTTTGATGTTGCTGATATTTATGAATTTGTGGTAACACATGTAGCCATTTATCAAGGATTAGTAGTTCTTGTTTAACATCTTGTAACTCACTTTTTTCTTCCCTGATATAATTTTCTGCTGTTTCTTTTTCACTAATATATGTTGCATACGCCGCTTCTTCACTACGGTGCCGTTCTAATTCTCTAGCCGTCTGAACTATTTTTTCTATTTGTTTATTCAGCAACGGATTTTTTCCTCGTCTCTTATATAAGGAGTCAAGTTGATCAGCAATTTGTTTTTCCACATTATAGATTTCAGTAGACCCACTTAATCCGATGCTGAATAAAATATCACTTATTGCTGCATGATCCATTGATTGAATAGCTTCCAAATCCGTTGCAGAGAACGCGTTAACAGCTGTATACACTTCTTTGGAAATACGATTCAATTGTTCCTGCCACCATGTTTCACTTCGTTTGTCTCCATTTTCTAAAAAACATGAGAAATTTCCATCAATACGCTGCACTGTAATCTCTCCAAGTGTTTCATCATATACAGTTAATGTACCAGCAATACTTCCTTGTTTTTTAGGAATAAACTTTTTTCGTTTTTTTGGTGGGAGGCCAAACATCATATACAATATAAATTGTTGTAAAGTGGATTTACCTGATTCATTTTCTCCATAGAAACAATAAAAAGAACGATCGGAAAAGTGAAACGTCGTGTTTGTCCACTTCCCAAATCCATCAATGGAGGCTTTTAGGAATTTCATAGATTAATCCCCCTCGCCCTTTTGAAATAATCGGCGCATTAATGTTTCTTCTGCTTCTGCTAATAACGCTTGATTTGTTGGCAAGTCTAGAAATTTTCTTCCCTGTGGATGTTGTAACAATTCACTTAATTCTTTTTGTACATCAAGCATATTGAATGCTTTTTGTGCATCCTCTAAAAATAATCTGTTGATCTTTTGCTCTTCTATCTTTTTAAATTGGACTTTTTCCTTATAAATAAATCGCCACGGAGAAACTCCAATTTCCTGATCGTTAAACAATTCTATTAAATCGCTAAGATATTCTCCAGTTCGTGCACCAAATTGATTAGGAGCAACATTTTTCCACGTTAGATGTATTAACATAGCTGTCTTCTTTTGTTGTTTTAATGATTGCCAAAGTTTATTTTCTGCATCATTAATATCTTCCACCCCACTCAAATCCACTTCAACATTGAAAAATTCTATTTGATAAAGCGGAATATATGTAACAGTTGTTTCTAATGATGTCATTTCAACTAAATAACATCCTTTATCACCAGGTTCTCTTCGGTGTCTTCCTTGAATATTTCCCGGATAAATAATCGGAGGTGTTTCATTTAAAATAGCCCGTTGATGAATATGTCCGAGCGCCCAATAATCATATCCTTTTCCTTTTAATTCTTCCATTTGAAAAGGTGCATATGAGTGGTGAACTGTATTTCCGTAGATTGCTCCGTGTAACATTCCAATCTGAAAGGGAACATTCTGATTTCGGCTAGGATATTCATCTATTTTCGATTCAGTTACTGCTCTACTTTCATAACTAAAGCCATTAATTTCTGCTAATCGTTCCCCATCTCTTTCATAAAAAAATGATTGCACTTGTTCACTCTTAAATACTGAAACATTTTCTGGAAATGTCACTTGATGATTGTTTTTATGTATAAAGTCATGATTTCCATATGATAAATAAACTTGAATATGATTTGTTTGTAATTTTAAGAAGGCATTTCGTAGGTGGATTTGTGCTTTTAGGCTCTGTTCTTCATGATCAAATAGATCTCCTACTAATAGTAGAAAATCAATTTGATAATCAATCGCCTTATTAATTAGAGTATCGAAAGCATGGAACGTAGATTGACGTACTTCTTCAAATAGTGAAGACGGAAGTTGCGTTAAACCTTTAAATGGACTGTCTAAATGCAAGTCAGCAGCATGCATAAATGTTATTTTTTTCATCGTATCACCGTTATGATTTTTATTGTTTCTATCATAACACGTGTACAAAATAAGAGCAAACGTTTGGTTAACCTTATAAAAATACGCAATTATGAAATTGATTCACAAATAAAAAATTCCTAACCAGATTCAGTTCAGGTTAGGAATTAAAGATAAGTCTCCGTTTCTATTTTACCTCTGTTTATATATCTTGTTTTTTAAATTTTTATTCCTTTTTTGACATTTGAAATGCACCTTTTAAATCTTTTAATGATTTAGAAGGGCCATACATCAGTACACCGCCACGATATATTCGCGCACCAATAGCAGCGAATAAACATATGGTACCAATCAAAATTCCGATAGACAAAGAAATTTGCCAAACAGGAACTTCCAGCATACCAACTCGTAAAAACATAATCATCGGCGCAAAAAATGGAATAAAGGATGTTATCGTAATAAATTTTGCTTCTGGCATGCCCAAACCAAACATAGCAATGAAAAATGCAATCATAACAAGAAACACAATCGGCAAAACTAATTGCTGTACGTCTTCCACTCTACTGACAAGTGAACCTAGCATCGCGGAAATCGTCGCATATAAAAAATACCCGAGTAAAAAGAAGACAACCGCATAAACATAAATGGATCCGGATGTGGAGCTGAAACCGAATACGTCAAAAAACTCTCCTGAATATTTGTTTATCTTGTTATAGATCATTAGATAACCTGCTGTTAAAAGCAATAATATTTGCGTAAGACCTAACAATCCAACACCAAGAATTTTTGCAAACATATGTGTCACCGGTGAAGCACTGGATATCAATATTTCCATCACACGCGAAGACTTTTCCGTCGCAACTTCTGTAGCAATCATCTGCCCATACAACAATACAGTTATATACAGTACAAACAACATCACGTAAATGATTCCTCTTGTACTATTTAGTTCTTCTTCCGTTTTGGCTGATTCATCCAAAGCAACATGTTCAAAAGTCATATCTGCATAGATGTTTTCCAGTGTTTCTGCATCTACACCAGATTCTTCAGTTGCGAGTGCTATCTTTACCTGTTGCAGTTCACTTTGCAATTCCATCTGTATAGTCGAACTAGCATCATTTTCGTATAAAACAGCACCGATTGTATTATCGTCATCCTTTTCTATGACCAACAAGCCTTCATATTCTTCCGACTCAACTGCTTGCTTACCTGCTTCTTCAGTATCATTGAAAGGCACTAATGACACGTCTTTATTTTCACTCATATTCACCAAGGGATCTAATGCGTCATTAGAGTGGTCAATTACAATGACTTCGTCTGCATTATCTTCCCCTGAAAATAAATCAATGATATGGTCTATATTGGATACTCCCGCCATCAATATAAGAACGATTAATGTCGTAATAATAAATGATTTTGATTTCAATTTCGATAAATAAGTATGGCTAAACACTGTCCAAAATTTACGCATATTTTTCACCAACCTTATCAACGAATATATCGTGTAACGTAGGCTCTTCTAACTCAAATTTCCGAATGAAATACCCTTCCATCTTTTCCAAAATAGTTTGAGATATCAGTTCGTCCTCAATTTGAAGTTCACAGCCCTGTGCCAAAGTATGATAATCATTAACACCTTCAACTTCCTTTAAGAATGTTAAATCACCCTCAGCATGAATGATTAAGTTTTTCATACCAAAACTCCGCTTAATTTCTGTTAGATTCCCTTGCACTACGGCTTTTCCTTTTCTTAAAATACATAAATTTTCACAGAGTGCCTCTACTCTTTCCATTTGGTGAGAAGAAAATATAATCGATGTCCCCTGCGCTTTTAAGTCCATAATAGCTTGCATAATCATATCAACATTAATCGGATCTAAACCAGAAAAAGGTTCATCTAAAATCAATAATTTTGGTTTATGTAGCACTGCAGTGATAAACTGTATTTTTTGTTGATTCCCTTTTGATAACTCTTCTACTTTTTTATTAAAGTACTCCGTAATTTCAAATCTTTCCAACCAATGGTTTAGTTCCGTTAAAGCAGTATGTTTAGACATTCCACGTAACTTTCCCAAATACACTAGCTGTTCTTTCACTTTCATTTTCGGATACAATCCTCGTTCTTCCGGCAAATATCCAATCACATCACTTTTTTCCCTTGTAATTTTTTCGTTATTCCAAGTAATGCTACCTTCCGTTTGATCAATCAAATCAAGAATCATACGAAATGTTGTTGTTTTTCCAGCACCATTACCCCCTAAAAATCCAAATAAAGTTTTTTCAGGAATTTCAATGGATAAATTATTCACGGCAATATGGTCGCCAAACTTCTTTGTCACATTTTCCAATTTTAACGTCATCCAATGACCACCTTTATCTTTAAAATACAAGCTATTTAGTATGCAGCATGACAGGAAATATCTGAAATAACACTTTTATCATTTTATAAGCGCTATTTTCTCTATATATAGTTACTATGCAAGTGAAGTATTCTTTTTCTATTCTCCCTTATCTCACTACGTTGTCAAGTACTTTTTTTAAAAATCAAATAATTTCTTCTTTTATATGTAACTTTTTTGTGATTATATTTT
>DATGUH010000091.1:0-23270 GCA_035301445.1 Pseudogracilibacillus sp.
GGTTCTAACACAGAAAAGTATACTGCCATATTCGCCTGTGCACCTGAGTGTGGTTGAACATTAACGTGCTCTGCACCGAAAATTTCTTTCGCCCGATCACGTGCTAAATTTTCCGCAACATCTACATGTTCACAGCCACCATAATACCGTTTGCCTGGATAACCTTCTGCATATTTATTCGTTAGTACAGAACCAGCCGCTTCCATAACTGCTTCTGAAACAAAATTTTCCGATGCAATCAATTCGATATTATCTTGTTGACGTTTTTTTTCCGCCTCCATTGCATCAAATAATTCAGGGTCGTTTTGCTTTAAATGGTCCATTCCACAAGTCCTCCTACATATCCATTTAGTGATATGACTATCATATCAAAAAAAACAAATAAAGAACATGCTTAATATGAAAAATCACTTACAATTTTGCATCATTCATATCGTGCACGTGCGCCACCAATTAGCTTCGGTCTAGTCCGCGCACCTGTAAGAGGAGCATTACCTATTTGTTTTTGTTGAAATCGCAGTGGAACCGCTACTTTTTTAAGATGCATTCCAATTAACGTATTTCCGATATCAATTCCTGCATGGGCACTTACACCCTCTACCAGCACGGGGTCTTTCATGTGTTTATAGGCATAAGTTGCCATCGATCCCCCTGCGTCTTTGTGCGGAATAGCACTAACAGGCTCCAATCCTAATGCTTCTTGTACGGAACGTTCCAATACAATTGCGCGATTCAAATGCTCACAACATTGAAAAGCAAGCGCCACACCGGAATTATCCTTTAAACGATTCAAAGCGGTAAATATTTCTTCCGCTACTGCTTCACTCCCAGATGTACCGATTGTTTCTCCGACAACCTCACTAGTTGAACAGCCAATAATAAACACTTGTTTAGACTGTAAATAATCTGTTTTCAGCCATTCATCTACTAGTTGATCCATGTCCTGCTTCACTTGTTTGTGAATAGTTGTCATATAAAGTCACTCCTTAAGAATGGTCTTGTTCATATGCACTGATTTTGTTAATTCTTGTTTCGTGACGTCCACCTTCGAATGGCGTATCCAACCAAGTTGTTACTATTTCTCGTGCCAGCCCCGGGCCAATGACGCGTTCTCCCATCGCCAGAATATTCGCATTATTATGTTGTCTCGTTGCTTTTGCTGAAAAAACATCATGTGCAAGTGCGCAACGAATACCTTTAACTTTATTTGCTGAAATGGAAATTCCGATACCTGTCCCACAAATAAATATACCTCGGTCAAATTCACCATTTGCTACTCTTTCAGCAGGTTCAAATGCATAATCGGGATAATCTACAGAAGTTGTGCAAGCGGCTCCTACATCTTCATACTCGATACCTCTTTCTTCCAAAACGCTTTTTACTTCACTTCGCAAAGTCATTCCTGCATGATCACCTGTAATAATTATTTTCATTTTTTCAACACTCCCTAAAGTAAAAAACCGGTTTAATATTATACTCATATTTTACCGGTTTATAATTTCTATATTTTATTATACACTAAATTGTTCTATTTGTTTTTTCAATCCATTCGCTTGATTTTCCAAAGCTTGGGCAAGTTCATCTGTCTGGCGAAGCGTATCTTCTTGTTCCTGAACGGATGCACTAACTTCTTCAGTAGCAGCTGATGTCTCTTCGGCAATAGCAGCTACTTCTTGAGATTGCTTTACAGTTGATTGTATAAATTGTAATTGGCTTTCAACAAGGTTTTGGATTTCTGTTATTTCTGTAGCCACTTCTGTTACAGAAGTCGACATTGCTTCAATGGAGTCATTTGTAGAAACGCCGCTTTCCGCTTCTTGTTTAGCATGATCTACATGACTATTTATTTTATATACAACTTGTGATACATCATTCTGCATAGCAGTAATTAGGGTAGCTATTTGTTGAACTGCTTTTGCACTTTCATCAGCAAGTTTTCTAATTTCTTCAGCTACAACAGCAAATCCTTTACCATGTTCACCAGCCCTTGCTGCTTCAATGGATGCATTTAAAGCTAATAAATTGGTCTGCTCT
The DNA here is from genome assembly GCA_035301445.1 of Pseudogracilibacillus sp. Classification (GTDB taxonomy): domain Bacteria; phylum Bacillota; class Bacilli; order Bacillales; family Amphibacillaceae; genus Pseudogracilibacillus. The sequence goes on from DATGUH010000091.1 coordinate 2,035, forward strand.
GCAATGTCTCCAACCATTGCAATAATAGTCTCTACTTGTTCTGCATTCGTTTTCAGTCTCTCTACATCTTTTAATGATACTTCTTGTTCTTTAGCTAAATTTTGAATGCCACCAACAAGTTGATGGACAATATACTTGCTCTCCTCCAACGATTGGACCATTGAAGTTGACTTCGTAGTTGATTGTACCAATTTTCCTTGCATTTCTTCTGCTAAATTTGTAGCCTTTTCGACTGCTTCTGAAGTCCCCTGCATTGCTTCAGCAGCACTAATCGCTCCTTGAGAGATATCTTCTGTCGATTGCGTAATGGATACAGAGTGTTCTGATGCCTTTGCGGCAACCCCTTTCATTTCCTCTACTGTATGGCTCGTATTACTAAAATGATAGTCTATATTTTGTACCATGCTCTGAATATTGGTAAACATCGTATTTACAGCAATACTAAGAGACCTTATTTCATCTTTACTGTTAGGGATATCAATCTTCTGATCAAGATGGCCCTCAGCAGCTTTAATAGTGGCTGTTTCCAAACGTTGCAACGGCTTTGTAATTAGTTTAGCAGCAAAATAAGCTAAAATTCCTGACCAAATAATACCTAGTAATAACGTGATGATAACAAAAGATGTTTCAGAAAGGTTAATACTGTCCTTTACTAAATCGTAAATCACATAAATGAAAATTCCTGATGTAGTATAAGTGATTAAAGCAAGAATCGTAGTGAACAGCACTAATTTTTTCTGTAAGCTAAAGCGATGTTTTTTCTCCATAACCACTATCTCCTGTATCCAATTTTTTAATTAATTGATTAATATGTGTATCTAATTCTGATAGTGTCGCCCGATATGTTGCCAAATCCTGACCAAACGGATCTGATATGTTTAGTTCAGTAAGGAAGGCATGATTTAAATGAGGATCATTTGCTGTAAATTCTTTTAAAATATGTACTTTTTCTTGATGATGGGGATATTTCTCCTTAAGTAAATGGAGATGCTCATTAGTCATTACGAAAATAAGATCGGATTGTTCCAGCAATGGTTCTGAAACAGATTGAGAATGATGATTAAAAGTTATACCCTTCTCCTTAAGTACATGATATGCACTTTCATTGATCGGAGCACCTTCACTAGCAAGTATTCCAGCAGATTGAGCGCTATGTTCCGTATGCTTATTATTAAACAATGCTTCTGCCATCGGACTTCGACACGTATTTCCTGTGCAAACAAATAATATATTCATCTCTAACTCCTGTCTTAATGATAGTACTATTTTAACATACACTAGCTTAAATAGTCCATTATATCTATACCCAATGTTTTTTAAAACAAACCTTTTAGCCCAAATAAAAAGATAACAATGCCTCCTAATGTTTCACTATATACACCGAATAACCGTTTGGCTTTCCCTCCTATTAACATCCCTGCCAATGAGGTCATCATTGCAATAAAGGCAATTGTAAGTATAACAAAAAAAGACTTCATTCCATATAACCCTAAACTTAATCCAACTGGAAAACTATCTAAACTAACTGCAAACGCTACGGAAACAATTTTCAGTGGATGATGCGGGTTAACAGGGTGGCTGCCAGTATCTTTCCAGGCAGAAAAAAACATATAAGCACCAATAAAAACGAGCAATATACTTCCTAATAATGAAGTGATTTCACTCATTTGAATAGAAAGAAATTGCCCAATAACCATTCCCGAAAACGGCATTAAAAAATGAAACAATCCAATTACGATACCAATCAGCGCCATTTTTCTATAACGAATTTTCTGGAGGCCGATGGACAAACTGACGGAGAACCCGTCCAATCCTAGTGCAAATGCAATAAATATTAAAGAACTTAAACTATCTATCGGAGAATCAGCATGCATACTCATTATTCCTCCTTGCCATTGGTTGTACAATTTATGCAAGGAGGAACCGTTTTATGTTGTTAATTCATTGATTATATTCATGTACTTAAATGATGCTGTCTGCCGCCCGTTGTAAACGGTCTAATACAGCATATCCGACAGTGTTTGCTGTGATTTTCTCTGCATAAACAATATCGACATCCTTTACTTGCATCTGACGCAAATTGTTGTATAAATTACGTGCAATTTCTTGTTCATCTTTTCCATAACGATAAATTTTATCTGCTTTAATTTTTTCAGCTGTTTGGTCTGATACTAAAGCACCGACCCGTTTATTTTTCGCCTGTTCTGTTTGAATTATTTCCTGAAGTTTTGTTACATCGTTCACTAAGATAAGTGGTACATCTGGCATATAATGCTTATATTTAACTCCTGGTGATTTCGGTTTATTTGACGCCTTAATCTGTTTTGTTTCTACTTGAATTACTTCATTTATTTGTGCTGCAGTGACACCACCGTGCCTGAGAATAACGGGATACTCACCAGTACAATCAATTACCGTAGATTCTACACCGACATTCGCAGCACCGCCATCTAATATCGCTGCAATTTTTCCGTCCATATCTTCTTTGACATGTGTTGCATTAGTTGGACTTGGTTTCCCTGATAAATTGGCACTTGGAGCTGCAACTGGTCGATTGGCAGCCATAAGCAGTGCACGAGCTGCCGGATGGCTTGGCATACGGATACCAACTGTTTCCAATCCAGCTGTCACTAAGTTAGCGACAGTCCCATTACTCTTTAGAACATATGTTATTGGCCCAGGTGAAAAAACCTTCATAAGCTCATCAACATAAGTAGGGTATTCTTCTACTAACGCCACCATTTGTTTTCGTTCGGCAACATGAACAATAAGTGGATTATCCGCCGGACGTCCTTTTGCTTGAAATATCTTTTTTATTGCAGCATTATTAGTTGCATCTGCCCCAAGTCCATACACTGTTTCTGTTGGAAAGGCTACAACTTCACCCGATTGGATGTAACTTGCTGCCTCTTTAATTGCTGGATCATTTATTTTATTTTGAAAATATAATTGTTTCGTTTGCATCATGTTTCCCCTCTTCTTATACTTTATTTTAGAGGAATCAAACCTATATGTACATTAAAAAAAGCTTGTCTTATGACAAGCCTCTTTAACTAGTAGAAAATAATTCAATTTTTACTAACTTACTTTGTATGACCACCAATTCCCACTTTTTCTCCGTTTTTGTAATTCATTCGAATTTATTTGTAGCGAAAAACACATCGACTCTAATAACAGATCCGTGACAGGCTGTTCACTATGCGCATAAATAACTGTAGCTTCTTTCTCTTTTGCTAATAGCAAAATATATTCTAATAATACAGGTAACTTACCGGCTTCATTACGAATAATATATAATTGCTTCAGCCAATATTGATAATCCTCCATCAATTCCAACTCAAAATAACCAATCATTTCATGACTCGATAATACAGCGTAACCATTGTCTGGGAAGGTTTCTTTGTTCATTAACTCATTCTCTTTACAAAAAGTCTGCCATGTTAACGTATCCATTTCTGTTAGTGGGATGACCTTCATACTTTCACCTCTTTATTCGTAATGATAATACTCTATGCAGACAATATGAAATTATGACCAATCAAGCCATTCTAACAGAAAGAATGATGTTTCTACATCCTCTTCAGATTGATTTTCATCTATATCTACACCGTCAGTATCCTCATCATCGAATGAATCTTCCCCATTTTGAAGATCGTTATCTTCTGGTTGGCTGTCCTCATTTTCTTCAACGGAAGCATCATCAGATACATCTACGTAGCATAATGGCGGGAACAATACACACCACCAATTAGAACCTTTTCCTTCTCCAATGGTAATCTTTACAGCCTCATATTCTCCAGCTGGATACACGTATGGACCATAAGTCTTTTCCGGGAAATTAACATTACTTCCGTATTCCACATGAAAATCATTAGTCATACCTTCGCGCTCTATTGTTTCAAGAACAATTTGTTCAATTTTCGGTAACTCCTCGCGTACGGTCGCTCTTGCGTCTTCAATATTAGTCATTTGGTCTACTAAACTTGAAATATATTGATTCACTTCATCCCGTACTTCATATTTTATATTTTGATCCGCTTCACTATCACTGTTTGCAAGAATACGTAATCTAATTGCTTCATCCGGTATCATTTCCTGTTTTTTCTCTGATTGCACTTCTTTTCCCGGCATTGTTACAGTTAATATAAATAAAATGAAGATAAATATTAGTCCTTGTCGCATCTTTATTTTCCCCCATACTAGATTCTATCACTATATTTATCTTCAGTATGGGCAGAAAAACATCCAGCTAAACATCCAATTCAAAAATAAATGAAATTAAAACAAGTCTAGTAGAAGAGTTAGTATTATTGCATTAACATGAACAAGCAAGATCAAGTCTAAAACATATCACCTATAATGCATTCATTTAACGGACTTAACATGTTTCACAATCCGATCTTTTCCCGCTAAATCCTTCTTAATTTCTACTTTACCTTCTGGAAATTCAGCTTGAATCATCTCACAAACTGCTCTCCCCTGCGAAGCGCCAATCTCAAAAAACATAGCGCGTAATATAGATTGTGGAATTGTAGCTGCCTGTTCAAGAATCGTTCGATACGCAGAAAGTCCTTTGTCAGCTGCAAAAAGAGCTATATCTGGGTCGAAGTTTTTCACTGTATCTTCTAACAAATCCGATTCATTGTAATCGATATATGGCGGGTTGGATATCAAAATATCAGGCTTTATTCCTTGCTGTAGTAACGGCATTAAGAAATTACCTTGTAAAAATTGCACGTCAACACCTAATTGACATGCATTTTGCTTTGCTACATCAAGGGCTTGAGAGGATATATCTGTTGCACAAACAGATATTTCAGGAAATAATTGTTTTAAGGTAATACCAATTACACCACTTCCTGTTCCGACATCAACAATGGTTAGTTCTTCCCTATTAACTATTGATTGTATATAAGCCGCTGCATACTCTACTAATTCCTCCGTCTCAAATCGAGGGATAAGAACATGTTCATTCACCGCAAATTCTTCACCGTAAAAAGGTGCATATCCAATTAAATGTTGAATCGGTATCCCTTTTAAGGCATGAGCTTCAATGTCTTTTTTGTACAACTGAACAATGTCTCCAGGAATAATCGACTGCATTTCTTGAAAAAATACATTGCGCTCCATTTTCCGATGATGTTGTAATAATAATGTGGCTACGTTTTCTTCTCGATTATATGTTTTTAAAAAAGAAGAAGCCCATTTCAGGACTTCATATTGCTTCATCGCTTTATCCATATTATCCACCAATAGACTCCATTTTTTTCGTTTGATCATCTAGCAATAATGCATCAACAAACTCATCTAGCTTACCTTCAAGAATTTGATCTAGTTTTTGAATAGTTAATGTAATGCGGTGATCTGTTACGCGATTTTGCGGAAAGTTATATGTCCGAATACGTTCTGATCGATCTCCAGAGCCAACCGCAGACTTTCTTGATTCATCATATTCTTCTTGTGCTTCTTGCTGATATTTATCATACAATCTAGCTCGTAGCACACGCATTGCTTTTTCTTTATTTTTAATTTGCGATTTCTCATCTTGACAAGATACAACGATACCAGTTGGTTCATGCGTTAATCGAACAGCTGACATAGTTGTGTTAACACTTTGACCACCAGGCCCGCTTGATGCAAATCGATCTATACGGATGTCATTGTCATGGAGTTCGACTTCCACATCTTCCGCTTCCGGCAACACCGCAACTGTCGCCGTAGAAGTATGTACTCGTCCTCCTGACTCAGTCTCAGGAACACGTTGCACACGATGAGTACCATTTTCAAATTTAAGTTTTGAAAATACACCTTTTCCGTGAATCATAAAGATAATTTCTTTATATCCGCCAACACCAGTTGTATGTACCTCAATGACTTCGGTTTTCCAACCAAAACTTTCCGCATAACGTGAATACATCCGGTACAAATCTCCGGCGAACAAAGCTGCTTCATCTCCGCCTGCAGCCGCTCTTATTTCCATAATAACATTTTTATCGTCGTTGGGATCTTTTGGGAGAAGCAAGATTTTTAATTGTTCTTCCAGTTCTCCTAATTTAGTCGTTAATTCTGTTATTTCCATTTTGACCATTTCTTCCATATCTTGATCAAGGTCATCTTCCAACATTGCTTCAGCATCTGTCAGTTCTTGTTTTACATCTTTAAAGTTTCGATAACAGACTACGGTCTCTTCCAAATCCGATTGCTCCTTAGAATAATCCCGTAGTTTATTTGAATCACTAATCACATCCGGGTCGCTTAACAATTCATTCAATTTTTCATACCTATCTTCTAGTGCCTGTACCCGATCCAACATCATTCTCACCTCGGCTTCCAATTCCATTAGACATTTTTGTATTATATAGTATACACGAATTTTTTATAAATAAAAAATCAGGCTACATGTGCCTGATTCATTATTGCATGTTATATTTTTTCTTGAATCGATCGACACGGCCACCAACACGGTCTGCTTTTTGCTTACCAGTATAAAATGGGTGTGTGTCTGAACTAATTTCAATACGAATAACAGGGTAGCTGTTGCCATCTTCCCATTCCATTGTTTCATCAGATGTTCTTGTAGAACCGCTCAAAAACTTGTAATCTGAACTTGTATCAAGAAAAATCACTTTATGATAATCTGGATGTAATTCTTTTTTCATGTGTTCCACCTCTTTCATTAAAGTAAAAGTATATAATTTTATAATTTTTATCCTGCTTCACATCGGTTTATTATATCAGTATATTCAATTGATTGCAAGGAAAGCAATACAGTTTTATACAGTTTTATCTCTTTCTCTTTTTGTCTTCATTTCGTCATCAATCGATTGAAAAAACTCCACATTATCTTTAGTGTTTTTCAAGCGACGTAGAAAACGATCAATGAAATCATTAGAATCCCGCATCGTTTTACGTATCATCCACATCTTTTCAAGTTGATCCTTGGTAACGAGTAGCTCTTCTTTTCTCGTCCCTGAACGCAAAATATCAATAGATGGGAATATGCGGCGTTCTGCCAAGCTTCGGTCCAAGTGGAGTTCCATATTACCAGTTCCTTTAAACTCCTCATAAATAACGTCATCCATTCTTGAGCCAGTATCGACAAGAGCTGTCGCGAGAATGGTAAAACTACCACCTTCTTCAATATTTCTTGCAGCTCCAAAAAATCGTTTTGGACGGTGAAAAGCTGCAGGATCTATCCCTCCTGACAACGTTCTGCCACTTGGTGGAATAACTAAATTATATGCCCTCGCAAGTCTAGTAATACTATCCATTAACACAATAACATCTTGTTTATGTTCAACCAGACGCATCGCTCGCTCGAGCACCAGTTCGGATACCTTGATATGATTTTCTGGAACTTCATCGAATGTGGAGCTAATAACATCAACGTCTTTATGCACAGAACGTTCGATATCCGTTACTTCCTCTGGTCGCTCGTCCACTAATAAAATAATTAGTTTTGATTCAGGATGATTTTCAGTAATACTATTTGCTATTTCCTTTAACAACATAGTCTTTCCTGCTTTAGGAGGTGCAACAATCAATCCACGCTGTCCAAAACCGATCGGAGTCATCAAATCAATAATCCTTGTTGAAAGGTTCTTTTGCGACTTTTCTAATTGCATAAATCGATCTGGATATAAGGCCGTTAACGCAGGAAAATGTACTCTTTCTTTTGCAGTTTCTGGATCATCACCATTAACTGCATCTACATGTAGTAGACCATAGTATCGCTCATTATCTTTTGGTGGCCTTACCTTCCCTGAAACCTTATCACCGTTGCGCAGATCAAATCGTCTAATTTGAGAAGCAGATATATATATATCTTCTGCACTTGGGGAATAGTTTATCGGTCGCAAAAATCCAAATCCCTCGGAAGGAATGATTTCTAAAACGCCATCCATAAATAAAAAGCCATCTTTTTCAGCTTGTGCTTTTAAAATAGAGAATATTAATTCTTTTTTTGTTAGTTTAGCATAATAAGACACTTTATATTCTCTGGCTAATGCATATATTTCTTTTAATGTTAAATCTTCCAAATTGGAAATTGTCATATCTGACACTGTATCACCACACCTATTCTGTTTGGTATATAATTCTGATTCATTCTATGAAGGGACATCCCAGATGATCTATTAATTTATGAAGTAAGATACTTGGTTAGTTATAGTATTCGAGAAGTTATACCATGAGTCCTTTACAGTTTTATCTGTATGCACATGGACAAACGTACATGGGGAGATTATTTTGTAAAAGAAACTATAGAAACGGGAGTTGAACCAATTTTGGAAAAGGTTTACAACATCGCTACTCACCATCGGTATTTTTATCATACATGGTTACAATGCAATATTCAACTCCCTTTTTGAAAAGTATCTATAGGAGGGAACAACTCTTACGACTCTATAATCAAATTAGGCTTCTTTTTCAAACTGTGCTGACCATCAATAAAACGTACTGTTCCACTTTTAGCACGCATTACAACAGATTCAGTACTTGCTGCCTGCCCTTTAAATTGTACTCCTTTTAGGAGCTCTCCATCCGTTACACCTGTTGCCGCAAAGATTGCATCATCTCCAGAAACAAAGTCTGCCATTTTAAATACTTTATCCATATCGTGTAGACCCATTTTCTTGCATCTAGCTATTTCATCACCATTGGATGGTTTTAATTTACCTTGTATTTCTCCACCAAGACACTTCAAGGCAACAGCAGAAATTACCCCTTCCGGAGCACCACCAATGCCGAATAGAATATCGACTCCCGTCTCATCAAACGCCGTATTAATAGCACCTGCTACGTCACCGTCCGTGATGAGCTTAATTCTTGCACCGGTTGCACGAATTTCTTCTATTAATGTTTCATGACGTGGTCTGTCTAACAGTACTGCAACAACATCTTCTACATCTTTGTTTTTAGCTTTGGCGACTGCTTTAATATTATCAGCAACAGGGGCATTTATGTCTATTTTCCCAATAGACTCCGGACCAACTGCTATCTTTTCCATATACATGTCTGGAGCATGAAGTAGATTTCCTCCATCAGCTATCGCTAGAACAGATAGTGCATTCCATGAACCATTAGCTACAATATTCGTGCCTTCCAATGGATCAACTGCCACATCCACTAGCGGACCCGAATTGGTACCGAGTTCTTCTCCGATGTAGAGCATAGGAGCCTCATCCATCTCGCCTTCACCAATCACAACTGTACCTTGCATAGGTACTGTATCAAAAACAGTACGCATCGCTGTTGTAGCAGCATCATCCGCTTCATTCTTTTTTCCTCTACCCATCCATCTCGCAGAAGCTAAAGCCGCCGCTTCTGTGACCCGGACTAGTTCCATAGAAAGACTTCTCTCCATTTCATGAATCCCCCTTTTTTTCCATTACTCTTCGAAAGTTGCCTTATATTTCTCCATTTCCTCAGGTGTCATTTTCTCTACTGATATATGCGCACCTAAACTCGCCAGCTTTTCTGACATTTGTTCGTAACCACGTTGAATATGATCTACACCAGTTATTTCTGTTTGGCCATTTGCAAGTAGACCTGCAATAACAAGAGATGCACCTGCTCTTAAATCAGATGCTTTCACCCTAGCTCCTTGTAGTTTGGCTGGTCCCCTCACGATGGCAGATCCACCTTCTACTTTAATATCTGCATTCATTCTTCTTAATTCATCAATATGTTTCAGTCTGGAAGTATAAATTGTGTCTGTAACAACACTTGCACCAGTCGCTTGTGTAAGCAAAGCAGTGAATGGTTGTTGTAAATCTGTTGGAAAACCAGGATACACAAGCGTTTTAATATCAACTGCTTTTAACGATTGTTTTGGAGCAATAAGTACTTGTTCATTATGTTGTTCTACACGGACTCCCATTTCACGTAATTTTGCAATCAACGATTCTAAATGTTCCGGAATAGTGTTATCAATAATGACCTCTTTCCCCATTGCAGAAGCAGCTATCATATATGTTCCTGCTTCAATTCTATCCGGGATGATTGTATGTCTGCAACCATGTAATTTTTCGACACCCTCAATGCGGATAATATCAGTACCAACACCTTTTATATTAGCACCCATATTGGTCAATAGTGTTGCAACATCAATGATTTCCGGTTCTTTAGCTGCATTTTCAATCGTCGTTTTACCTTTTGCCATTACAGCTGCCAACATAATATTAATAGTCGCACCAACACTTACAACATCAAGATAAATTCTAGCACCGTGTAATTCTTCTGCCTCTAGATAAATTGCCCCTTTTTCATTGGTCACAGTTGCGCCCAGCGCTTCAAATCCTTTAATATGTTGGTCAATTGGACGCGGCCCCAAATAGCATCCACCTGGCAAGCCGATCACAGCCTTCTTAAATTTACCTAGCATAGCTCCCATAAAATAATAGGATGCACGCAACTTCTTCACTTTGCCGTTTGGAATAGGGACAGAGACAATGGAAGAGGGGTCAATGTGGACAGTATGGTTCGATTCTTGCCTAATGTCTGCACCAATATCTTCTAATATTTGGTTTAAAGTATCTACATCAGATATAAGTGGCAAACCATCAATCGTTACCGTTGAATCAGCCATCATAGCGGCTGGTACTAAAGCAACTGCACTATTTTTAGCACCGTTGATTCGTACTGATCCACTTAATGAATGTCCGCCTTCAATCATGATTTTCTCCATGTCATTTCCTCTCTTTTTTCGATAAATTCCCTTATGCTTCTCCAGTAACCTTTTTCCAATCATTTAAGAAACGTTCAATACCACTATCTGTCAATGGGTGTTTTACTAATTGTGCCAACACTTTGTATGGAATAGTTGCAATATGAGCACCATGTAATGCTGCATCTGTTACATGAAGTGGGTGACGAATAGACGCCGCTATAATTTTTGATTCAATTCCGAAGCGATCAAAAATTTCTGAAATAGTTGCAATCAATTGCATACCGTCTTGACCAATATCATCAAGGCGACCTAAAAATGGAGAGACATAACTAGCGCCAGCTCTTGCAGCCAACAATGCTTGATTGGCATTAAAAATCAATGTTACGTTTGTTTGAATGTTTAGTTCAGACAGAGCTTTCACTGCTTTTAGGCCCTCTAATGTCATTGGTATCTTTACAGTAATATTTGGCGCGATTTCTGCAAGTTCTTTTCCTTCTTTTATCATGCCCTCTGCATCTTCAGCAATAACTTCTGCACTGACTGATTTAGATACAATTGATGTAATTTCACGAAGACGCTCGTGAAAATCTACTCCTTCCTTGGCTACAAGCGTTGGATTTGTAGTTACCCCTGCCAAAATGCCAAGATCATTCGCTGCTTTAATCTCATCAACATTTGCCGTATCAATAAAAAATTCCATTTTCTTTTCCTCCCTTTAGATAGTAAACCTTTATAATTTCAATATAATTTTAAAAAATGAGTCAATTTCAGACTTGCATAGTTAAGTAAGATGGACTTACGGATTTTAGCCCCTGTTATTGGCTTATAAAACTAAATTATTAAAAATTGGAAAAAGGCGCAGGTTATAGTCCGTTACGCCTTATTGGATGATCCGAATTCCTTCATTTTGGAAATAACGGTTTCTTTAATAGCTTCCCGTCCAGGTCCCATATATTTTCTCGGATCATATACTTCTTGGTCTTTTGCTAATACATCGCGAATCATTTTCGTTTGTGCAATTTGATTTTCTGTATTCACGTTTATTTTAGCTGTGCCAAGAGAGATAGCATGTTGAATATCCTCCGATGGAATACCAGTTCCTCCATGAAGAACAAGTGGTAAGTCAATAGTTTCAGATATATCCTTCATTTCATTAAAACCTAAATTCGGTTCCCCTTTGTACGGTCCATGAACAGAACCTAATGCAGGAGCTAAGCAATCAATATCTGTTGCTTTCACCAAACGGCGACATTCTTCTGGATCAGCATAAATAACACCGTCTGCAATGACATCATCTTCTTGTCCGCCAACTGTTCCTATTTCAGCTTCTACAGAAACTCCATGTATATGCGCAAGCTCGACCACTTTCCCAGTAGTCTCGATATTCTCATCAATCGGCTTACTTGATGCATCAATCATTACAGAAGGAAATCCTGCATGAATTGCTTCCGCACATTTTTCAAAACTAGAACCATGATCTAAGTGAATCGCGACAGGCACTGTTATTTCATATGCCTCCATCAGGGATTTCACCATAGTCACAATTACTTTGAAGCCTCCCATATAGCGGCCGGCTCCTTCAGAAACGCCCAAAATCACTGGTGACTTTTCTTCCTCAGCTGCTTGAAGTATTGCTTGAATATACTCCAAGTTATTAATATTGAACTGTCCTACTGCATATTGATTTTCTTTTGCTTCTATGAGCATTTCTTTCATTGAGACTAATGGCATTTAATTAGGCATCTCCTTCTAAGATATCGTTATATATTTATATGAATAGAATACCAAGGACAGGACGAATGTGCAAGATTATCATAATTGATATTTCTTTTTAACAATTGCCCCGACAAAATCTTTCATCAATGGATGAGCATTCGTTGGACGTGATTTAAATTCTGGATGGTATTGACAAGCAACGAACCATGGATGATCCGTTAGTTCCATCACTTTAATTTCACTCTCCGCTTCCCCATAAGCAGAAACAATAAATCCTTTCTCAGCGAAACTTGTTTCATATGCAGGGTTAACCGCAAAACGATGACGATGACGCTCAAAAACCGTTTCCTCATTATAGGCTGTACTTGCTTTTGTATCTGGTTTAATGCAAACGCGATAAGCCCCCAATTTCAGCGTACCGTCATCTGATGGATTATTGTCACTTACTAATTGTACAACTGGCTCTTTTGTATTCGGATCTGCTTCTAAAGTATGAGCATGGTTCATACCCAAAACATTTCTTGCAAATTCAACTGCGGCAAGTTGTAGTCCAAGACAAACGCCTAAAAAAGGTACTTTATTTTCTCGTGCATATCGAATCGCTTCAATTTTACCATCCATTCCACGCGGACCAAACCCGCCAGGAACTGCAATACCATCAACATGGGAAAGTTCTTCGTGTAAACTATCCTTTTCTAGAGTTTCAGAATTAATCCAGTGCACCTTTATATCGGTATCATAATCGAACCCAGCATGTTTAAAGGATTCTACAAGTGATAAGTAAGCATCAGGCAATTCAACATATTTACCTACAAGTCCAATATCGATTGTCTTAGACAAGTGACGCACTTTATGAACGAGGGCATTCCACTCACTCATTTCTGCTTCTACTTTCTTCAAACAAAGGTGCTCACAAACTAAGTCATCAAAGTGCTGATCTTGTAACGCAATAGGTACATGGTATAGTGTGTCTGCATCAAGCATTTCAATCACTGCATTAATATTCGTATCACAAAATAGTGCAATCTTTTTCTTGTTTTCTTCACTAATAGGAAGTTCACTACGCAAAATAATCGCATCTGGTTGAATACCAAGTGAACGCAATTCTTTCACACTATGCTGTGTTGGTTTTGTTTTAATTTCACCAGCCGCTTTAATATATGGCACTAACGTACAGTGCACATACATCACGTGATCGCGACCTATCTCACTTTTAATTTGCCGAATAGCCTCCAAAAAAGGCAAAGATTCAATATCCCCTACTGTACCGCCAATTTCGGTAATAACTACATCTGCCTTTGTTTCCTCACCGGCTTTATATACTTGCTGTTTAATTTCATTCGTAACATGGGGGATAACTTGCACAGTGGCACCGTCGTATTTACCATTTCGTTCTTTGTTCATAACACTGGAATATACTTTCCCGGTCGTAATATTGCTAAATTTATTCAAATTAATATCAATAAATCGCTCATAATGACCTAAGTCCAAATCTGTTTCTGCTCCATCCTCCGTCACAAATACTTCCCCATGCTGGTAAGGACTCATCGTACCCGGGTCAACATTAATATATGGATCGAACTTCTGTAAAGTTACCTTTAGTCCACGATTTTTAAGCAACCGTCCCAATGATGCAGCTGTAATACCCTTTCCAAGTGATGACACTACGCCACCTGTAACGAAAATATACTTGGTCAATCTTATCCCCTCTTTCACTTATCCTTATCAATATGCTGTTCACATATATTTCATTTTAGTCTGTAAAATAATAGATGCGTCTCCCTTGTGGGGAAACGCATCGTTTATAATCATCATTATTTAGTATAGCCCAATTTAAATTCTACTTAAGAATTGTATCATGTGTCAAGGAATATCCTTACAAATATTAAACTTCTTCATCTACTTCTTCATAAACATCGTAATCATCGTCGAAATCTTCATCATCTTCCTCGTTATCTTCCGTCATTTCTTCCATATGGCGTTTACGAGATGCAGCCAGCGACTTTTCTGTCGTTTGATCAACAGGATACCATCTTTTTAGTCCCCATACATTAGAGCCTAAAGCCATAAATCTACCATCAATATTCAAATCAGTATAAAATGTCGCCAATAGCTCTTGTTTTTTCGATTCACTTATTTTTTTTAATTCTGTCACTTGTTGAAAGAGCTCAGAAAAGTCCATTTCCTTTTTTTGATCTCCTAACACTAGTGTAGCAACCTCAATCATTGACATCTTGTTTATTTGTTCATCGCTGTATTTCTTCAAAGCCATCCCCTTGCACTTCCTTTTTATCATATTTCTACAGTGTATATACAAATCTGGGGGAAAACACACCCAAACAAGGTGCTGTTTCAGCAAGATGTAGCAATTTTACATATACTTTCGTATTCCCCATATTCGTGTCAAATACATCTTTGTTTATCCACTGTTTTTAACATTATAATCAACTTACATGAAAATATGATACATGATTATGCGAGGATGTCTAGTATTTTACATTGATATTTTTGAACTTATTTTGAACTTTTATTTTTTCAAAAAAATAGCATATATTTTTAGATAATCATTCACTTTTACTACTGACCTTCTCCACCGATAAACTCTATGTTTTTGAAGTAGATAAGATTGTTTTTCATTATATTACGCTTCTTCAAACTCCGCCTCACTTTTTAACATCGTAAACAAAAAGCGGAGTTGCATATGAATGTATTCATCAATTGTGTATTGCTTACTTAAAGTCCACCTTCTGAAGCCCCACATATGCCCTTGTACAAAAATATTATTAGCTAATAATTCAGCCTCTATATTAGTTGCCTTTTCCGGTAAACAATTGAGGATTGCCTCTTTTAACATTTGAACCTTACTACGCTCTTGCTCAAGCACTTGTTCTTTGATATCCGTTTTTAAAGATTTGACTTCTTGATATAAAATAGTCACTTCATCCTGCATTTCATCCATCAAACGATAATAGGAATCGATAATGCCTATTAAGTTTTTAGGTGATGGATCTTTTGCCTCGATGACCTGAACTAATCTTTCATGTACATGATTATTGATAGCCTCATAAACGAGAAAAAGCACATCTTCTTTTGTCCGAATATATTCATATAATGTTCCAATACTAAAGCCCGACTCTGTAGCAATTTCTCTAGTAGTCGTCCGATGAAATCCTTTTTGTTTAAAAAGGGATATTGCTCCTTGAATTATCTGATTTCTTCTTTTTTCTACTAATCTTTCATCTTTCACGGAAGAAAGGATAGATCTTTTCGGCATAATTAGGTGACCTCCTTTCCTTTCACAGCTTTATTTGGTAACAAGTCTTCCAATAACGAGTCGCTGCACCTCGTTTGTCCCTTCGTATATTTGAGTAATTTTTGCATCACGCATATACCTTTCCACTGGATAATCTTTCGTGTAACCATAACCACCATAAATTTGTACTGCTTCCACAGTATGTTTCATCGCAATATCTCCAGCAAATAATTTCGCCATAGCAGATGCTTTACTATACGGTTCTTCATTACTTTCATTCCAAGCTGCTTGATAAGTTAGTAGGCGCGCTGCTTCTACATCTGTAGCCATATCAGCTAATTTAAAAGAAATACCTTGATTATAAGCAATCGGCTTACCAAACTGCTCCCGTTCTCTTGCATAGGAAGTTGCTTTATCCAATGCACCTTGAGCAATCCCGACGGCTTGAGCTGCAATACCACTTCTACCACCATCTAATGTAGTCATTGCAATTTTAAATCCATCTCCTTCCTCACCAAGCCGATTTTCTTCCGGAATTCGACAATTTTCAAAAATGAGTTCTGTTGTTGGAGATGAACGAATACCTAACTTCTTTTCCTTTTTACCAAATGAGAATCCTTCTGTTCCTTTTTCCACAATGAATGCACTGATGCCCCGGTGGTTGTCTTCAGGACTTGTTTTAGCAAAAACAACATAAATATCTGCCACACCACCATTGGTGATCCACACTTTATTTCCATTTAAAATGTAATCTGAACCATCCTTTTTAGCTGTCATTTTCATGGAGGCGACATCACTTCCAGCTCCTGGCTCAGATAAAGCATACGCTCCAAGTACAGAGCCTTCAGCTAAACGTTTAAGATAGTTTTTCTTTTGAGCCTCATTGCCGTATTTATATATCGGCCAGCTTGCTAGCGACACATGAGCAGACAATGTAACGCCAGTTGAGGCACAGACTCGTGATAATTCCTCTACTGCTATGACATAACTAAGAAAGTCAGAACCGATCCCACCGTATTCTTCTGGCCATGGAATCCCAGTTAAACCTAGTTCAGCCATCTGATCAAATATGCCACGATCGAACCTTTCTTCTTCATCTCGTTTGGCAGCAGATGGTTCCACATCTTTTACCGCAAAATCTTGCACCATCTTTTGCAACATTTTTTGTTCATCCGTTAGTAAAAAATTCATCTTTTAACCGCTCCCTTTAATCTTCAAGTGTTTTTTATTACATCATATGTTTGGAAATAACGATGCGCTGTATTTCGCTCGTTCCTTCATAAATTTCAGTCACTTTTGCATCACGAAAGTATCTAGCCAATGGACAAGCTTCTCCCATTGCATCATTTCCCATTAAGTCTATTGCATCTATTGTGATTTCTCTTGCTGTCTTTGTTGTAAATAATTTTGCCTTCGAAACTTCTTGTACGCAAGGTATTTGCCGTTCCATTAAAAAGGCTGCCTTATAAACGAGTAATGTTGCTGCTTCCACTTTAGTTGCCATTTCTGCTAGTCGAAATAACGTGTTTTGGCTTTTATTATGTCTTTGTTTAACTTCATTTGAAATATAGTGAAAAGCCGCTTGTGCTATCCCTAAAGCTTGTGCAGCAATTCCAATCCTTCCTGCGTTTAAGTTTGCCATAGCTACCCTAAATCCTTCGCCTTCATTTCCAAGTAGTTGTCTTTTATCCAATTGACAGCGATCAAAGTGAAGCATTACTGTACTCGTACCATGTAAGCCCATCTTTTGCTCATTTTTGCCAATTGATAAACCGGGATTATCTTTTTCAACGACGAAGGCACTTATCCCTTTTGCCCCTACTCCTTCTCCCGTTCTAGCAAAAGTTATAAATGTATCTGCTTCCTTGCCATTTGTAATAAACATTTTGCTGCCATTTAGTTCATAACCTGTTTCGGTTTTACTAGCCTTTAGTCTAAGTTTAGCGGCATCTGAACCGGCATGTGGCTCTGTTAATGCAAATGCTCCTAGATAATTTCCTTTTGCTAGCTTTGGGATATACGTTTCTTTTTGCGCATTTGTTCCGAAATTTAAAATAGGATTTGTTCCAACAGAAGTATGTACAGATAATATCACACCTACTGCAGCACTTACTTTTGAAATTTCATGAATAGCGATAATATATGATATAAAATCCTTTCCCAATCCATCGTACTCCTCGGGAATTGGGATACCCATTAAACCTTGTATCCCCATTTTTTCAACGATTTCAGTTGGAAAATGGTCCTGTTCCATTGCAGGAACATTCGGTTTAATTTCTTGATTGGCAAATGATTGTACAAACGCACGCATATCCAGCTGTTCTTTAGTCAGTGTTAATTCCATGACGACACTTCCTTCACTTAAGTTTCATAAGTGTAAAATCCTTTACCGGACTTTTTACCATACCAACCTGCCTGAACGTACTGCCGAAGCAAAGGACATGGACGATATTTATTGTCTCCGAAGCCTTTATAAAGCACTTCCATAATATATAAACAAGTATCCAATCCTATAAAGTCAGCTAAAGTGAGTGGTCCCATTGGATGATTCATACCTAACTTCATCACGGCATCAACATCCTCGATAGAGCCTACTCCCTCATACACTGTGTAAATTGCTTCATTAATCATCGGCATTAATATCCGGTTGGCAATAAAACCTGGAAAATCCTCAGAAATAACCGACACTTTATTCATTGTATCGGCCATTTGTTGAACCGTCTGATAGGTTGAATCCGCTGTTTGCAACGCACGAATGACCTCTACTAATTTCATAACTGGCACAGGATTCATAAAATGCATGCCAATTACTTTTTCTGGACGATTCGTCACTTGAGCTAATGCTGTAATAGGCAGTGACGATGTATTCGTAGCTAAAATAGTATGTTTTGGTGCAACAATATCTAATTGACGGAAAATATCCTTTTTCACTTCCAAGTTCTCCACAGCTGCTTCAATCACAACATCTACTGTTTTAGCCTCATTCATATCCGTTGTTACATGTAAACGGGATAAAACAGCTTTATATGTCGATTCATCTATGCGTTCTTTTTCGACAGATCGTTGCAGCATTTTTTCTATTGTCTGTCTACCCTTTTCTACAGCTGTTTGTTCAATATCATATAGTATGACTTGATAATCAGATTGTGCACACACTTGAGCAATACCAGCCCCCATTTGACCAGCACCTACAACCATTATTTTTTCTATTTTCAAGATTATACCTCCCTCTATTTTGTTGAATTATCTTGCAAATACTTTTTCTTAAGTTTTCTATTGCATCTATTAAGGGAATTTATTGGTTCTTCTTGATTTATTTGAATGTGCTCTTATTCTTTTGGAACTTCTATGAGCATAGCATCTCCTTGACCACCGCCACTACAAATAGCTGCAACGCCCAGGCCTCCGCCACGACGCTTCAACTCATGAATTAACGTTAACACAATACGTGCTCCGCTTGCACCAATCGGATGACCAAGCGCAACTGCTCCCCCGTTCACATTGATTTTATCTGAATCAATACCAGCGATTTTAGTGCTCGCTAAAGAGACCGCTGCAAATGCTTCATTTATTTCGAACAAATCTATATCTTCTTTAGTCATTCCTGTTTTATTTAGTAATTCATTAATGACAATTCCAGGTGTTTGTGGGAAGTTTTCAGCTTCTACTCCTACTGCTGTATGTGAGATAATAGTTGCCAATGGTTTTTTACCAAGAGTGTTTGCTTTTTCATCTGACATAACAACAAACGCACATGCACCATCATTCACACCTGGAGCATTTCCAGCTGTAACGGTACCATCCTTATCAAAAGCCGGACGTAATGAACGAAGTTTTTCTACTGTTGTATCTTTTCTTGGTGCTTCATCTGTATCGACTACAACTGAATCTCCTTTACGCTTAGGAACATCCACTGCTACAATTTCTTCTTTAAATTTCCCAGACTCTGTTGCCGCGATTGCACGTTGATGGCTTTGATAGGACCAATTGTCTTGATCCTCTCTAGTAATTTCAAATTCATCGGCCGTTTTACTTCCATAAGTACCCATATGCACACCTTGAAATGAGCATGTTAATCCGTCGTGCACCATCATATCTATTACTTTTTTATCTCCCATACGATATCCCCAACGGGCATCGGGTAAAATATACGGTGCATTGCTCATGCTTTCCATTCCGCCAGCAACAATAACTTCCTCATCTCCAATGCGAATTAATTGGTCAGCTAACGTAATACTTCTCATGCCGGAAGCACATACTTTATTAATGGTTTCTGTCTTGACATGCCATGGCAATTCCGCCTCTCTTGCCGCTTGTCTAGAAGGAATTTGTCCTTGACCACCTTGGAGTACATTTCCCATAATAACTTCTCCAATTTCATCTGTTTGAACCGCCGCTCTTTCCACTGCCGCTTTAATTGCTTTACCGCCTAGCTGTGAAGCCGTTAGTGGCGCAAGAGCTCCGCCAAACTTTCCAAAAGGTGTTCTGGCACCAGAAACAATTACTGTTTTGACCATATTAAAATTCTCCTTTTATTAAATGTTGGTTCCTCCATTATATATGATATCGCTTTCTCTTGTCGAGTGAACGCTCAATCAAATATTTTGCATATTATGTAAAAATACTCAGCACACCAAGGCATGTGTAGAATAACTGACTTAAAAACATGCAAGAGTGTAAAAATAGTCATTAATAGCATAAAACGGAAACTTGTATTTCATATCATTTAGAGCATGCATGGATTCTTGTATAACAACATCATATAGAGCTTAACTCTCTTATCCGACTATTTTGATGATTTTTTATACGTTTTTGTCACTTATTTATACTTATGAGCCCATTCTTAAATTTAAATTGAAGATTGGTCGTTTATTCACTTTTAAACGACCATTTCCATTAAAAATGCCTTTATTGGGCCGTTATTATCTTTTAAGTGACCAAACTTTCATTGGAGACAATCATTTGGGCGTTTACCAGGCATATATTACTTTTTACAATGACGAACACAAAAAAGAGAGGGAATGCTCCCTCTCTAAAAAACGATTTCTATTAAGCTGTCTGTTTCTCCGTCGATTCAAACACCGACAATGCTAAAATCTCTGCTACATCCATCGTGCTGATGTCTTGCTCTACTTCTTTTGCTTTCGTTCCGTCACTTAACATGGTCAGACAGAATGGACAAGCACTTGAAATCATCGTTGGCTCTACTTCCATTGCCTGTTCTGTACGTGCTACGTTTACACGTGCGCCAGTTGTCTCTTCTGTCCACATGAGACCACCACCGGCCCCGCAACACATACCGTTTTCTTTACTACGTTTCATTTCAACGAGATCAAGTCCTGGTATGGACTTCAAGATCTCTCTCGGCGGATCATAGACACCGTTGTAGCGGCCTAAGTAACAGGAATCATGATAGGTGAGACGCTGTTCAATCCGGCCTTCTGGCATCAATCTGCCATCCATCACTAAATCATAAAGCATTTGTGTATGGTGCAAGACTTCTTCTGCTTCATAACCAAAGTCCGGGTATTCATTTTTGAAAATATTATAAGCGTGCGGGTCAATCGTCACGATTTTCGTTACGTTGTTTTTCGTGAA
>DATGUH010000092.1:0-21669 GCA_035301445.1 Pseudogracilibacillus sp.
TGTTGCGGAAACGGATAGTGGTGTTGTAGGTTTTGCAAACTTTTCTTTTGCGAATGATCAAGGAGAGGCCAACTTAGGAGCTATCTATCTTTATCCGGGGCAACAATCGAAAGGAATTGGAACTGCTATGTTGCAAGAGGGGATTAATCAGTTAGATGGTGTAGTTAGTATTTCCGTGGAAGTGGAAAAGGACAATGCAATCGGAGTATCGTTTTATAAAGCTAAAGGTTTTGAAATCGTTGATGAATATGATGATGAAATAGATGGGTATATATTAAAAACAATTCTAATGACGCTTAATTTGTCCTAGATGTATAAAAAAGATGACATGGATTAGCTTAAGAATAGGGTGTAAATCATTTTCGATTACTACCTGAAAAAGGATCAAAGGGCAAATTTCACGTTCTAATATCGAAATAACTACATGAAATCTAGCGAACGAAATAGTTTCACGTCTTAGTGCTGGGATTACTACTTAAAAATCGAAAGAAGCGAATAATTCACGTCTTAAAATAGAACTAACTACTTAAAAATTATGATTCTCAAAGATTTTAGGTTGTAATGAAGAGGTTATGACATGAAACTAGGGGAAAGTATGAATTTCACGTCTTAGATGATAGGTTATAGAAATTAAATAAGTAACCGTTTAATGACACGATTACTTAAGGTGTTTAGATGAATATCATTGTTTATATCTTATGAATGTGCTTCTAGCATTTCCTTTAATACTTGTGCTTGGTTATTCTCTTCATCTTTTGCAGAAAAAATCAGTGTAATGGTGCTGTTTTCTTTTTGGATGGCTTTTAATTTGTCGTAACTAGCCTTTTGTTCCCCGTCTTGTAGTTCGGCTTTATATTTCTTCTTAAATTCCTGAAACTTATCAGGATCATGGTTAAACCACTGTCTCAATTCTTTGGATGGGCCGATTTCTTTAAGCCATTCATATAAATTTGCTTTTTTCTTTGATACACCTCGAGGCCATACTCGATCAACTAATATACGTTTCCCGTCATCATTTGCTTCCTCTTCATAAACTCTTTTTAATTTAACAGTCATTTAAAAACTCCTTCATTATATATTGTGTACAATAACTTTTATCTTTTCCTTTATATAAATGCATTTTTCCCTTTGAAATTTTATTAAAACCTTTCTACAGTAAAAGTATCCATTATTCACCAACAAACATGCTGCTAATAAAATAAGTACCTTAACTATGATTATTTAGTGTTTGGATCTGTTGTGTTTTGCCTAGACTGATACTACGACAATGTATCAGGAGGATTCTCAAATGAAAAGATTAGTGATGATAGTATGTGTTGCTGTAGGAAGCATATCCATATTCGCAGCTTGTCAAAATGACTCACCTGATCCAAAAATGCAAGAGAATAATCTGCAATCGGAAGACGCTGTGGAAACTAGCTCAGAAAAGCCGAAAAAGGTGGAAGTCCCCCTAAAAGATAAAGATGATGTGGAAATTGGCGGTGTCATATTTCAAGAGGCGGATAATGGTGTGCAGGTGAATGTTCAAGTAACTCATCTCGAGGAGGGTAGCTATGGCATTCATATACATGATAAAGGGGTCTGTGAACCACCGTCATTTGAGTCTGCGGGAGATCACTTCAATCCAGATGATCGTAAGCACGGTTTTTACAATCAGGAAGGGCCGCATAAAGGAGATATGGAAAACTTGAAGGTAGATGAAGATGGTGAAGCTGATCAGATGTATATGAATGAGTTTGTCACTTTAAAAAAAGGAGAACCAAATAGCCTCATCACGAAAGAAGGAACAAGTGTCATTATACATGAAGAAGAGGATGATTACATGACACAACCGGCCGGAGATGCAGGTGATAGGATTTATTGTGGTGTTATAAGTCCACCAGAAAAGTAGTTCATGCAGCAGTAACTTCCTGCTGCTTTTTCTTATGAGTATATATCTTTCAAAAAGGTTTTTTATTCATGTATAATGGTTGAAAGAGAGGAAGACTATTTTTATGGGTTCAGAATCAGATAAAATTTTTACGAAAGATTTTATTCTTATTTTATTTGCGAATTTTTTTGTGTTTTTAGGATTTCAAATGACATTACCGACAATTCCGCTCTTCGTTCACGAACTTGGTGGGACGGATCAATATATAGGAATTATCGTCGGTATTTTTACATTTTCAGCTTTATTATTACGGCCTTATGCGGGTCATGCCTTGGAATCAAAGGGCCGTGGTATCATTTTTTTGTTTGGGCTTAGTTTATTTGTGATATCAGTAGGAACATTTGGATTTTTAACAACTATGTTCATGTTGATTATTATGCGTATGGTTCAAGGTGTTGGTTGGGGATTTTCAACAACAGCAGTCAGTACAGTGGCAACAGATATAATTCCGCCGAAGCGTCGCGGGGAAGGACTAGGTTACTTCGGACTTTCAGGTAACTTGGCACTAGCATTTGGCCCAGCACTTGGGTTAACATTGGCAGATCATGTATCATTTAAAACCCTCTTTCTCATTTGTGCAGGATTAGGGTTACTTGCATTTTTGTCAGCAACACAGGTAAAGTATCAAAAGGCGGAATCATCACCCCATGTTTCTAAGCCGGCAAGATTTGATGTTCTAGAGAAAACAGCTGTAAACCCGTCAGTGTTGTTATTTTTTGTGACATTAACATTTGGAGGGATTACTTCTTATTTGCCATTATATGCTGCAGAAAAGGATATTGCAGGCATTGAATTTTACTTTATTTCTTATGCTGCTTTCTTAATGTTATCTAGACTTTTTGCAGGGAAAATTTATGATAAAAAGGGAGATCTCATGGTGATTCCCCCAGGGATTATTCTTATATTTATTGCTATGTTACTGTTGTCATGGCTGCCGAACTTACCAACGTTATTGTTTGCAGGTGCGTTATATGGACTTGGTTTTGGTGCTGTACAGCCGTCATTGCAAGCTTGGGCGGTAGAAAAGGCACCAAAGAACCGCAAAGGGATGGCGAATGCTACTTTTTTCTCCTTTTTTGACTTAGGGGTAGGGGTAGGCGCAATGGCGTTTGGCCAGTTAGCACATTTATTTGGTTACGGCATTATTTATATTGTGGCTGCGGGTTCTGTTATGACAGCATTTATTTATTATATATTTTTAGTAGCAACGGGAAGAAGAAAGACGAAACAGATTAATGAAATGTAAGGAATGAGATGTTTGAAAACAATTGATCGTTATCAAGTGGAAAAGCTTTTTACACCGGAAGTTTATCAAAGAGGTCTACGATATTACAATACGGATCGTGTTGGTGAACTACAATATGATTGGCATCATGATTTATGGTTTGGTCAAGTAAGAGGTACGGAAGATTATTTTGTTCAAGTAGATTTTAGTAAAATAGAACAAGGTAAAATTTTCCCGCACTGTGATTGTCCAGCCTTTGCGACCTATGGAACGTGTAAACATTTAGCGGCGGTATTGCTGACAGTGGCTAATGAGATTCCCCCTACTCAGGGGACTTTCCAGATGACGAGCAATTTTTTAGATGAATTAACGAAGCAACCGCTAGAAGAATTCAATGTATTATCTGATAAAAGTCCGCTTCAGGTGGAATATATTTTGAAAATAGATTATATGAGTCAAGTGTGGCTTGAATGGAAGACTGGTGTTGGACATCGGTATGTAGTACAGAATACACGGGAATTTCTTGATCATGTACTTGATGGAGAAGCACATACTTTTACAAAAAAATTCACTTATTCGCCGGAAGAGCATTATTTCTTAGAGCAGGACTTGGAAATATTTAAATTGCTGGCTTCCTTTATAGCAACGGGAGATGCTTTTACGGATAATGGATTTTACTCAAGTAAATCATATGATAAACGTTCATTACTCATCCCGCCAATTGGTTTTAAACAATTAATTACGTTGTTGCAGGACAGGAAAGTGTTATTGGAAGTTGGAAACCAAACGTATGAATCATTTAACGTGGAAGAAAAGACTTTACCGTATCAATTTTCTTTAGATCAAGAAGATGAGGGAAAGTTTCTCCTAAAGATAGCTGGTCAGCAGAAAGCTCAGTTTTTAAGGGATTACCAAGCAATATTTAAAGAGGGTACTTTCTACTTTCCAGAACGTGAACAGTTGTCGATGGTGGAACAAATTCAGTTACGTGGAAAACAGGATATGACATTACCGATAACGGGTGATAATACAGATCGTTTCTTTTCTGATGCGTTGCCAGTGTTAAAACAACGTGCAGAGGTCCATATTGCTTCAGAAGTTTCTGAGGGGATTGAGGAATTTCCACTTCAGGCGACAATGCATTTGGAGGAAAGAGATGGATTGATTATTGGTAACTTGATGTATCATTACGGTCCACATGCGTTAAATCCTTTTCGAGGAGAGGAACGTGATTCATCTGTTATTCTCGTTCGTGAAACGAAAAAAGAAGAACAGATTATGCATCTGATAGAAGAGTCAGACTTTCATTATAATGGGAAAGAATTGTACATTGATTTGCAAGATGATGAAGAGGTATATGATTTTCTTTATACGATTTTACCGAATTTAGATCAATATGTAGATTTGTATCTAACTTCAGATATTCAACGCTTAATGGTAGAGACAGAGCCGGAACCAACGACAAATGTGTCTATGGAAAATGACGCTAATTTATTGGAAATTGGCTTTGATATCAGTGGTGTGAATGATGATGAAGTGTCTGCTTTACTGCAGGCAGTCGTTGAGAAGAAACGATTTTATCGGTTAAATAGTGGGGCCCTTGTGTCATTGGAAGGAGAAGGTTTCCAAAAGGTAGAAGAGCTTTTAAGTGATCTTAATGTGGGTTCGCAGGAAGTGACAGATGGTAATATCAAAGTTCCTGTGTATCGTGGATTGCATGTAGATGAATTGGTCGATAAAAAGAAATATGATCCAGCGTTTCAGAAGTTGCTCCATTCTTTGAAGCATCCGGAGGAACAAGTATATCCGCTTCCGGAAAGGCTTGATGCTGATTTAAGAAACTATCAAGAAACTGGGTATCAGTGGTTTAAATCGTTAAGCCATTACCATCTCGGTGGTATTTTGGCGGATGATATGGGACTGGGAAAAACGTTACAGACGATTGCTTATTTATTGTCGGAACCTAGTGAAGATCCACACTTAGTTATTGTTCCATCATCTGTTATTTACAATTGGCGTAATGAAATAGATCGCTTTGCACCAGATTTAGATATTGCTGTTATTTCAGGTACGCCGAATGAACGAAAGACGTTAATTAACGAAGCAACAGAAAAAGATATTTGGATTACTTCATATGGCACAATGCGGCAAGATGCAGCTTTATATGAAGGGCTTCACTTTCAAACAATGGTACTTGATGAAGCACAGTTTATTAAAAACTATCAGACAAAAACATCGAAAGCAGTGCGTACTATTGACGCATCAAGGCGTTTTGCATTAAGTGGTACCCCGATTGAAAATTCTGTTGATGAGTTGTGGGCAATTTTTCAAGTCATTTTACCTGGGTTATTGCCTGCTCTAAAAGAGTTCAGGCAGTTAGAGCCTAAACGAATTGCAGCACTAACAAAGCCGTTTATTATGCGTCGCTTAAAGACAGAAGTATTAACGGAGTTGCCGGAAAAGATAGAATCCGTGCATACTTCGGAATTAACAAAAGACCAAAAGGAATTATATGTTGGTTATTTACGAGAATTGCAAACGATGGCGTCAGAATCGATTGCTACAAATAACTTTCAAGGAAGTCGTATGAAGATACTTGCTGGCTTAACAAGATTACGTCAGCTTTGTTGCCATCCTTCATTATTTATTGAGAATTATGAAGGACGCTCAGGAAAATTGGATGAACTTCTTGAACAAGTACAAACAATGCTCAATAGTGGAAGACGATTGCTAATCTTTTCTCAGTTTACGTCGATGCATGATCTTGTTCAGCAAGAATTAGAAAAGTTAGGGATTGATAGTTTTTATTTGCAAGGGAGTACTCCTTCTAAGGAACGTGTCGAAATGAGTGAGGCTTTTAACAACGGGGAAAAAGATGTTTTTCTTATTTCTCTAAAAGCAGGTGGAACAGGATTAAACTTGACGGGGGCAGATACCGTTATTTTGCTTGACTTATGGTGGAACCCAGCAGTAGAAGACCAAGCAGCTGGTCGTGCTCACCGGTTTGGGCAAAAAAATGTTGTTCAGGTCATTCGCTTTATCACTGAAGGAACGATTGAAGAAAAAATATATGAGTTGCAACAGAAGAAGCGTGAATTAATCAATCAAGTTATTCAGCCTGGAGAAACGATGCTATCAAGCTTATCTGAAGATGATATTAAGGAATTGTTGAGTTTATAGCAGTTCATTAGTAAACGCCCGGATGACCGCTCTGGACTAAGGTTTGGTTGCAAAAACGATAATAACTTCCCATATAGAGGAGTTTTGATTGGAAATGGTCGTTTAAAAGTGAATAAACGACCATTTTACAAATTAAATGTAAGATTGGGCTTATAAAAGTGGATAACTTACTAAAAGCTAACTATTAATAAGAAAATAGTAGCTAAAAGACTTCACAGCCCGCCAATGATTGAACGTAATATAATTGTTTTATTAAATTCAAAATCAATTTTTAAACGATAATTCGTCACCCTTACAAAAGTTCACAAAATCGTCACAATATAATTCCGTGTAAAAGGGAATAACCTATAAATAAGGGGGGCGATGACAACATGAAATCTTTTGCGATGAACTTTGGAAGACTGATTGTTTCATATATTGCAGTCATCCTAGTAATAATGTTGATGCCCGTATTTCTAGTAACGAATGAAGTGTCGGTATTAGATAGTATGTTTGATTTCATATTTCACAATAACCACTTATAACAAAGAATTGTATGCAGCGTCTTTCATGGGCGCTGTTTTTATTTTTTGAAAATGATTACTACGAGAAGAAAAGGGAAGGTATCTAAGTAAATACTGGAAAAGTCACTTAATGTACATAAAAAAGTTAATGTTCTGTAACGTTTGCTCCCAATCGAAAGAAGTATATCACGTATACTAGTATATGAACGTTATTGAAAGTAATAAATAAAGATTGAATTATAGATCAAGGGGTTGAGTATAAAGATGGATCCAGTAATCATTGCCCGCTTGCAGTTTGCTTCGACAACAATATTTCACTACTTTTTTGTTCCGGTTTCCATTGGGATGGCATTTACAATCGCGATTATGCAGACATTGTATTATTTCAAGGGAAATGAAATTTATAAAAAAATGGTGAAGTTTTTTGCGACGTTATTATTGATTAACTTCGCAGTTGGGGTAGTAACAGGTATTTTACAAGAGTTCCAGTTTGGTATGAATTGGTCTACTTATTCTCGTTTTGTCGGGGATGTATTTGGGCCGTCGCTTGCGATTGAAGGATTGCTTGCATTCTTTTTGGAGTCTACGTTTTTAGGTATTTGGGTATTTGGGTGGAATAAATTGTCTAAGCGGCTTCACCTTATGTCCATATGGCTTGTAGCTCTTGGTTCCGTATTTTCTGCGTTTTGGATTTTGACTGCTAATTCTTTCATGCAAAATCCAGTTGGTTTTGAAATGGTAGATGGTCGTGCACAGATGAATGACTTTGGAGCTATATTAACGAACCCACATTTCTGGGCACAGTTCCCTCACGTCTTGCTTACATCATTTGTAACAGGTTCTTTCTTAATTGCAGGTATTAGTGCTTGGAAACTGTTGCGTAAACATAATGTGGAAATGTTTAAACGTGCTTTTCGTATCGCGATAACGATTGGTGCTGTTAGTGCGTTTGCTATGTTGTTTACAGGTCACTGGCAGGCACAATATCTTGTGGAATCACAACCAATGAAAATGGCGGCTGCAGAAGCGTTGTGGGAGCACAGTGGAGATCCAGCGCCATTTACCGTCTTTGCTGCAGTGAATGAAGCAGAAAAGAAAAACGACTTTGAAGTTCAAATTCCTTATGTACTGAGTTTCTTGTCATTCAATCAGTTCAGCGGTTCTTTAGACGGGATAAATGATTTACAGGAGCAGTATGAAGATAAGTATGGACCAGGTGATTATATACCGAATGTAACCTTGCTTTTTTGGGTGTTTCGTATTATGACAGGTGCTGGAGGAGTCCTGTTGTTACTTGGTTTCTTAGGTATGTTTGCAACGAGGAGAGGAATGTTACCGAAGTCAAATATTTATCTAAAAATAATGCCTTTTGCGATTATCCTTCCTTTCATTGCGAACACTGCTGGTTGGCTGTTGACAGAAATGGGACGCCAGCCGTGGGTTGTGTTTGGTTTGATGAAGACAGAAGATGCAATATCTCATTCCGTTACAGCTAATGAAATGCTCTTTTCATTGATTGCATTTACACTGATGTACACTGTTTTAGGAGCTGTTTCTGTTTATTTGTTTGTTCGACATATAAAGAAAAATCATGAAGATGAACATGGTCCGACACAAGCACAAGATCCTTTCGATGAAGAGGGAGGTACAGAAATTGTTTCTTAATGAATTTTGGTTTATATTGATTATGATTTTGTTTATTGGTTTCTTTGTTCTGGAAGGTTTTGATTTTGGTGTAGGTATTGTTTCACGATTTCTTGGTAAAAATGATCAAGAGAAAAGGCTTTATATGAATACTATTGGCCCTTATTGGGATGCCAATGAAGTTTGGTTAATTACAGCAGGTGGAGCTATGTTTGCTGCCTTTCCACATTGGTATGCTACTATGTTTAGTGGTTTCTATATTCCATTGGTTTTTATGCTGTTAGCCTTGATTTTACGCGGCGTTTCTTTTGAATTCCGGGGAAAAGTAGAAAATCAGAAGTGGAAAAATACTTGGGATTGGACTTTGTTTATCGGCAGCTTGCTACCTCCAATACTTTGGGGAGTCGTTTTGGCTAACTTTATGACAGGCATGCCAATCAATGGTGAAAAAGAGATGACGGGGCATTTTATACAGTTTTTACATCCGTTTGCTTTACTGGGTGGTGTTATGTTTCTCTTGCTTACCATTACACATGGCTTACAATTTATTACGATTCGGACGACTGGAGAACTGCAGACACGTGCGCGTAGACTTGGGAAGAAAGTAGCGCCATTTACGATTGTCTTCTTTTTAGCGTTTATTGTCGTTGGTTATTTTATATCTGATGTCTTTACGTATCACGGCCAAACATTTATGGTGCTTCCAATGCTTGCATGGGTAGCGTTATTGTTTGCTAATTTATACAATACACAAAAAATGGATTTCAATGCATTTACATTGACGAGTGTAACAATCATTCTTTTGATTGGTAGTATCTTTATCGGTATGTTCCCACGGATAATGATCAGCTCCATTTCAGAAGCTTATAACTTAACAGTATATAATGCTGCATCTGGCCCATATACGCTAAAAGTAATGTCGTATTTCTCTCTTACATTACTGCCATTTGTTATTGGATATACAGTGTGGAGTTATTACGTGTTCCGGAAACGACTTAAAAAAGATGATGAGTTGGAATATTAATGGAAAAACAACGTAAAAAGGGCCTTCCTGTCTATCAAGGGGCAAGGAAGGTCTATAGCTTACTAATACTACTAATAATCGGTGAGACACTAGCTGTCATTGCCCAGGCATTCTTTCTAGCCAGGGCAATCACCTTTTTATTTCAAAGAACGCCTATCGGGGATGTAGTTACTGATATAGGCTTCTTTTTTGTAGCTTTTATACTGCGTTATATACTCGAACATATGGAGCGCTTTGTTGCAGAAAGATATGCAGCAGTGTCTATCAACAGACTTCGCAACGAAATGGTTGAACGTTTCTTTCAAAATGGATTTTTAACGAGCGGTAAAATGGGCACAGGACATCTTGTTACTTTAGCGATGGAAGGTGTCGATCATGTTAGAAAATATATTGAAATTATCGGTATCCGTACCTTTAAAAGTGTTATTATGCCGGTCATGATAGCAATATTTGTATTTTTTTATGATAAGATTTCTGCACTGATTTTAATTGGAACGGTGCCGATTGTGATTATATTTATGATTTTGTTAGGTATGGCAGCCGAGAAGATGGCTGATAAACAATTTGCAACATATACTCGTTTATCAAACCATTTTATTGATTCACTGCGCGGGTTGGAGACTTTGGCATACCTTGGGAAAAGTCGGTCACATGCTAAAAAAATAGAGCAAGTCAGTGATGATTACAGAAAAGCGACGATGAAAACACTTCGGGTTGCTTTTTTATCATCGTTTGCACTTGATTTCTTTACTAGCTTGGCAATCGCTTTTGTTGCAGTTGGGCTTGGATTGCGGTTGATTGATGGGCATATTACGTTATTGCCGGCATTAACGATACTTATCTTAGCGCCCGAATACTTTGCACCAATAAAACAAGTTGGTAAGGATTATCATGCAACGTTAGATGGGCAAGTAGCGATGACTCAGATTGAGGGTTTGTTAGATCAAGGAGAACCGGAGAACCATATTGATTCAGTAGAAAAATTATTGCCAGTAAATATAAAGACAGTGAATATGAATCATGTAACGGTAGTAAGAGACGGGCAGAAGTTACTGACAGATATATCCTTTGCAGCAGAAAAAGGCTGGATGGGTATCGTTGGTGAAACTGGTGCTGGAAAATCAACGTTAATTAGTGCGCTTGCTGGCAGATTGCCAATCACATCAGGGGGTATAGAAGTAGATGGAATAAATGTGGATGAGCAAAGGGATCATTGGTATGAAAAAATAGCATATATCCCGCAACATCCTTATATTTTTCCTTTATCATTGGCTGATAATATTCGGTTTTATGAACCAGGTGCAACAGACGAAAGTGTTACAGAAATGATTGGGAAAATAGGGCTCGCCTCGTTGGTGGATCGATTCCCAAACGGTATAAATGAAATGATTGGTGAAGGAGGTAGGACGCTCTCTGGCGGGCAAGCGCAACGTATAGCAGTAGCCAGGGCACTCCTTAGTAAAAAGCCGATTATTTTACTGGATGAACCTACAGCACATTTAGATATCGAAACAGAATATGAGATAAAACAACTGATGCTTGATGTGTTTCAAGATAAGATGGTTTTACTCGCAACACATCGACTACACTGGATGCAGAATATGAATCAGGTTATATTATTGGATAATGGGAAAGTGGAAGCAAAGGGAAGCCATGAGAGCTTATTGCAAAATAATGCAACCTATAGCCAATTTGTTGATTGGAAAAGGGGGGAAGCACAATGAAAGGATGGATTCTACCTTATATTCAACGCCATAAAGGAAGAATGGTCCTATCTGTATTTTTAGGCTTCCTTGGTGTCTTTTCTGCTGCAATGCTATTGTTTGTTTCCGGTTATCTCATTTCTAAGTCTGCATTAAAGCCAGAGAATATTATGATTGTATATGTACCGATTGTATCTGTTCGTGCATTTAGTATTGGTCAAGCATTGTTTCCTTATTTGGAAAAACTCTCTAGTCATGATATAGTGCTTCGAATTTTATCAGTATATCGTAGAAGGTTGTATACGATTTTAGAACCACAGGCAGTCTTTTTGGAAAGCCGATATAAAACGGGGGATATATTACATGTACTAGCTGATGATATTGAAAGGCTACAAGATTTTTATATTAAAACATTATTGCCAAGTATTGTAGGATTAGTTATTTATGGGGTGCTTGGACTCGTAATAGGTTTCTTTGATTGGTTGTTTATGTTGGTAATGCTTTTAGTATTGGGAATTATCCTCTTCTTAGTCCCAATTATCGCCTATCATGTGATGAAAAGGCAACATCTAGCTGTGAAAAAACACCGTGGGAAGTTGTATCAATCCATGACTGATGCAATGTTTGGACGTTTTGATTGGTTAGTAAGTGGTCGTGCTGATGAGGCGCTTTTAAATATTCGTAATGAAAATAATGTATTGATTCAAAAGGAAAACCGTATTCAACGTATGATGCATGTACGGGATGGATTCTTACGCTTTATTGCGGGAATAGCCATTGTATTAATGATGTTTTGGGCTAATATGGAGACCGGAGAGGGAAGTATCTCTCCAACAATTATTGCTGCCTTTGTACTAATGATGTTTTCAGTTACAGACGCATTGCTACCCATTAGTGGTGCAGTAGAGGAAATACCGGTGTATAAAGATGCCATTCAGAGAATACAAGAGATGGAATTACCGAAAAAAGAGGATAATGAAAAGAATGACGGTATATTTGAAATATCTAATCATCCTACGATTCAATTAGAAGGAGTAACGTATAGTTACGACATAGAATCGTTGTCTGTTATTGAGCAGTTAGATTTGCAAATACCACCTAGTGAAAAAATTGCAGTCCTAGGCAAGAGTGGTACAGGGAAATCAACGCTATTGAAGTTGTTATCTGGTATGATTCAACCTCATAGCGGGAAAGCGATGCTTGATGGGGTTGAAATAGGGTCACATGTGTTATCGCAACAAATTTCCGTATTAAATCAGAAACCACATTTATTCCATACCACCATTGCTAATAATGTGCGTATAGGAAAGCCACATGCAACAGAGTCTGAAATCAAAGAGGTTTTAAATCAGGCACAGATATTAGAAATGATTGAAAAATTACCAAAAGGTATTCATACCCAAATGGATGAAATGGGAAAGCGTTTTTCTGGAGGAGAACAGCAGCGGATTGCCTTTGCACGAGTACTGATTCAGGATACACCAATTCTCTTATGTGATGAGCCGACGACGGGATTGGATCCGCGAACAGAACGTGCTCTGCTAAAAACAATCTTAGAAGCGGCTAGACAAAAGACCATTGTTTGGGTCACCCACCATCTTGCAGGTGCTGAATTAATGGATAAAGTAATCTTTTTGGATGAAGGAAATATCAAGCTATTCGGAACTCATACGGAACTTTTAAAGACGAGCGATTATTACAAGCGTCTATTTGAGATGGATAATGGTGGAATGTAAGGCCAGTTGTAGGTATTTTTCTTTAATCAAATTCCTTCGTATAAAAATATCTCCTGCACAATAGTATTAGGAGAGAATCAACGAAGGAATTTTTTCACGTCCTTGAGTTACAGTGCTTTGTGAATTAGTGAAGTGAACTTTAAACAAGATTATAAACTAGTTGGATTAGCAGTGGCACAAGTTTGCAATTGTTGTTATCGCATTGACTAAGCACCAAATAAATAATAAAATAAAATGAAAACGGTTTCCTTGAATAGGGGGGATAAATTAATGGAACCAAACAATATTGGAAATATCGTGCAATATCAAATCTATCAGGAGATGTTAAACCCGGAACCAAATCCAGATAAACTTCCTGTAGTCTATGAGGAGTGGGAAGAAAAGGCTCGCGCAATTTTAAAAGACGGCCCATATCATTATGTGGCAAGTGGTGCTGGAGCCGGTGAAACAATGGATGATAATTTACAAGCTTTTAAAAGGCGGAAGTTATTACCGAAAATGTTATGTAACGTTGAGAATCGCGATTTATCAGTACATTTATTCAATCAAACATTGCCGTTTCCTATTTTGCAGGCACCTATTGGTGTGCAATCAATTATTCATGAAGATGGAGAGCTTGGGTCAGCAAAAGCATCTGCCGAATTGGGCGTTCCTTTTATTGCGAGTTCTGCTTCCACTATACCGATGGAACAAGTTGCTGAAGCGATGGGCGATGCACCGAAATGGTTTCAATTATATTGGAGTAAAGACTTTGATATAGTGAAAAGTTTTCTTAAAAGGGCGGAAGCATCAGGATATGATGCGATTGTCGTTACACTAGATACTTCTATGATGGCCTGGCGCGAATATGACTTAAAAAATGCTTATTTGCCATTTCTAGCAGGGGAAGGCGTAGGAAATTATTTTACTGATCCAGCTTTTTGTGCCAAGCTAGAGCAATCTCCGCAAGAGGACCCGACTTCAGCAATTATGCATTGGACAAAAGTGTTCGGCAATGCAAGTTTAACATGGGATGATTTAGCTTTTTTACGGGAACATACAACATTGCCGATTATTTTGAAAGGAATTTTACATCCTGAAGATGCAAAACGTGCACTCGAGCACGATGTAGATGGCATCATTGTGTCTAACCATGGAGGACGTCAAGTAGATGGCGCTATCGCTGCTTTAGATGCTCTGCCTGCAATATGCGATGTTGTGGCAGAAAAAGTCCCCGTATTAATGGATAGTGGCATACGACGGGGCTCTGATATTATAAAAGCAATCGCGCTTGGGGCGCATGCTGTGTTAGTCGGCCGACCTTGTATGTACGGACTTGCAGTAGCAGGGGAGCGTGGCGTAAAAGAGGTATTACAAAATATGATAGCGGATTTAGATTTAACATTAGGTCTTGCAGGGGTTGGCTCAGTAAGTGATTTAAACCAATCTATTTTAAAGAAAGTGATAGATTCATAGAAAGATTTTTAACATAAAATGCATCAATTTTTACTGACATGATGAAGATTCTGTAGTCACGATCATTGTTATTATATTTTTAGAAAAAAATACAACAAAAACTGGGCGCTGTAGTGATGCGTCCAGTTTAGTCAGGCAATCATTTAGATTTTGTCGTTATATACCAATCCCCCATGAAGATCAATCACTTTTAGCCTGTTTTTGTTTTTAATATAGATGCTTTTATATTGTGGTTGTCCATTTTCATCTTTTAATAGAATGATTCGTTTGTAGTCATTGTCTTTTACAACTTCGTCACTTAGATTATCCATATCTAACTTTTTATCCAAGATGGAGTATTCTGTGAATTCTTCTATCTCAGATTTTTGCTTTTGTTCTTTCGATCCTTCTTTGTCTTTTTCAACAGTGTTGTTATCATTAGATTCTGACTTGTTATCATTTGTGTCATTTTCTGTATCGCTTAAAGCTTGGTTGAAAATGACTCCCTTGTCAAAGTCTACAACTTTTAATCTGTCTTTGTTTTTTACATATATGCTTTTAAACTGTGGCATGTCTTGATCATCTTTTAATATGATGACATGCTTATTTTGATTATCTTCTACCTCTTCAATGGTGAATTCGTTAAGGTCTACTACTTTTTTCAATGCATCATACTCATGGAAATCATTCGTATCTTTTTCCTCTGTTTGTGTTTCATGTTGTTCGTTTTTAACTTTTGTTTCTGATGCAGAAGTATTATCTGCAGTTGCTTTCATAGTAAAGCCAACAGCTCCACCTGCTACGAGTAATATACTTGCTATGGTAAGAATTATTTTTTTCATGGTTTTTCTCTCCTTCTCTTTTACTGTTTATATCATATAATTGTTTTATTAGATTTAATGGTGAGCTAGATGAGAATATGATGAGAAAAAAGAGTAATTTATTTAGACGTTATTATGGCAGTTAAAAGCTTTTTTTAAGAATGGCTATAACAATAATGCAACTCTCATTTGACATAGTGCAACTGCTAGGATATAGAAAAGTTATCGTTGTTTGCGTACAATATATTTATTAGAAATCAAGGGAGAAAACGTGAAACTCTCTGATGCTGATATATGCATAAAAATAGAGTACCAAATCCATTCAGATTTAGTACCCTTAAGTAAAATAGAGATTTTCATTGTATGATAAAAGTTCTAAAAGATATCACCTGTTAAATGGATAATCGTTATATACTAACTAATCAGCCATTTCCAAAACAGTCTTCCTTAATTCACGTTTGAGGAACTTGCCAACAGACGTTTTTGGTATTTCTTCTACAAAATGAATCTCATCCGGCAGCCAGAACTTAGCAAACTGTGGCTTTAAGTAGGCCATAATATCTTCTTTTGTCGTTTGACCTTTATACTCATCATGCAGGACAACACAAGCGACTGGTCGTTCGGTCCATTTTTCATGAGGAACTGCTATGACTGCTGCTTCGAATACGGATTCATGTGCCATAATAATATTTTCCAGTTCAACGGAGGATATCCATTCCCCACCTGATTTTATAAGGTCACTTGTACGGTCGACAATTTTAATAGTACCTTCCTCATCAACAGTAACGACATCTCCTGTATAGAACCATCCATCGTGGAAGCCTTTATCAGAACGTTCATCTTTATAATACTCATCTGCAATCCATGGGCCTTTAAGTAGTAACTCTCCCATCGATTCACCGTCCCAAGGTATTTCACCATCATCTCCGATTACTTTCATCTCTAAACCTGGAACTAAAATACCTTGGCGTGTTTTTTCATTAATTTGTTCTTCTGCTGAAAGATCTTCTTGATAACTTTTCAGTCTGGAGTAAGTGGCTAGTGGTGTTGTTTCTGTCGCACCATACGCGTGGAAAAATGGTATGTTATATTTCTCCTCAAACGCACGGATCATTCCAATAGGTGCCGCAGAACCACCACATAAAACACCACGTAAGCTGCTGAGGTCGTATGTTTTTCTTTCTAATTCTTTTAGAAGACCAAGCCAGATTGTAGGAACACCAGCAGTTGTTGTTACCTTGAATTCTTCTATGAATCTAGCTAATCGTTCTGGTGTAAATCGTGGGCCGGGCATCACTTGTGTAGCACCGAACCAGGTACTGACAAACGGCATTCCCCAAGCATTAACATGGAATTGAGGAACAACCGGCATGACAACATCAGATTCAGAAACAGCTGCCGTATCTTTTAAACCAAGAGCTAAACTGTGCAAGGCGATGGCTCTATGAGAATATACAACACCTTTTGGCTTTCCTGTAGTTGCAGATGTATAGCACATGCCTGCAGGATCGTTTTCATCTATATCATTCATAAATGGAAATGTGTCATCTCCTTCTTTTAATAATGCTTCATAGGAGTAGACATTTTTTAAACTGTTGGGTGGTAAGTTTTCTTTGTCGGTCATGACAATGAAGGTATGAACATTTGGTATGTGGTCTTGAATTTTATCTACTAGTGGTAAAATATCCTCGTCTACAAAAATCACTTTATCTTCTGCGTGATTAATGATATAGATAATATGCTCTGGAGATAAACGTATATTAATAGTGTGGAGAACGGCCCCCATGCCTGGCGCAGCAAAGTATATTTCAAGATGTCGATGTGTGTTCCATGCTAATGTTCCCACACGTTCTCCAGCTTGAACTCCTGCTTTTTCAAGTACACTCATCAATTGTCTTGTCCGACGACCAATTTGTTTATATGTAAGGCGGTGTAATTGGTCGTGTGTTTGTGAAATGACTTCTTTTTTGGGGAAAAACTTTTCAGCGCGTTCCATCATTGCACCAATGGTTAACGGATAATCCATCAATAGTACCCACTCCCTAATTATATGATACTTCTATCATAGCTTGAATATTAAGAAAATACAATCATATTTTTAATGAAAAACCACCTGCAAACTTCAGGTGGTTAGCACGTGTTAATCATTACGAGCGTATTCTTCCATCGCTGTGTAATTCATAACACCCGTATTTGTATTGTAAATTTCAATATCTTTATTTTCGCGCTGGATAACGAGATGAGGTATATCTTCTATATCTATATATTCAAGAAACTTGATTGCTTCTGACCCTTCTGTTTCTGGGTCATCATAAGCATCTTCTAAGTCCTCATAAGTAAGTTGAAGTGGTTCTTCATCAGGCAAAACATAATCATAGTTTGATAATTTCCATTCGTCATCTTCTTTTTTAAACGTCCATTTATTTGTCCAACCAGTACCGTAGCCATCATCCAATGTCATCGTTTCTGCTTTAAACATATCATCTGTTTTCTCTGTAACTTCAAAACTAACTTTTGTATCTTTTGGCTCATAAATAAAATAATTGTCACAATAACAAGTATAGACTTTGAGCAGGGCGCGTGCCTGTTCTTTCAGAGCATTATCTGCTATAAATGCAGAAAGTGGTTGTTTAATACGATTCAATTCTTGTTTAAACTTATCTGGATGTTCCTCTTCAAGCATAAACCAATCATGTGTGTCTTGTTCCTCAGACATTGTTTTATGAATTTGTTTTACAGTTGATTTTAGTTTATGCTTCAATTTCTCGTTGTCAGAGCCCTCACTTTCCGCTTTTTCTCCATTATTCCCTGAGGCCGTCGTTGAATCTGACTTCTTTTTATCTTTGTTCAGAACTTCTGCGACATCAGGATCCTGTTCATCATCGGCGTTATCTTCTTTATCTTTTTCCGATGTTTGACTGAGATGGTTGCAGCCTACAAGGCCGATAAGAACGATGAACAGAAGAATCGTTCTATATGACTTGAACATGTTATTCCCCCTAAAACATCTTCAGTTCAGGATTATAACATATATTACATAGTTTGTTACAATCGTTAGGCTGTGAAATTTAAAAGTATACTTAGTCTATAATTGCTTCTCAATCATTTTAAAGAAACTGATTTTTAAAAAAGGGAGAATTTTTTTCGATTTATTCTATCCACTTCTATAAATATAAGGTAGAATAGAGTGAGCAAGGAGAGATTTTATTGTCACAACAGCAATATGATTTTACACAGGGCAATATTTTTAAACAACTTTTCTTTTTTTCAGGACCAATTATTTTAGCAAACTTGTTACAAGCTTCTTATCAGGTGATTGATAGTTTGTGGGTAGGAAATCTATTAGGGGCTTCTAGTTTGGGAGCAGTTTCCATATCAGGTGCTATTATTTTTACTGTTCTTGCTTTTGTGGTAGGTTTAAACAATGCAGCGCTGACAATACTCTCCCAACAAAAAGGTTTGAAAAGTGAAGTTGGACTAATAAACTATTTGAATGCATTTGTTGTTATTTTGATCGTGATGTCCTTTACATTTAGTTTATTTGGATTTATATTTGCCGAACCATTATTATTACTACTGGATACACCGAGTGATATTCTTCCCATGGCTAAAAGTTATTTAAGAATTAATTTTATTGGTGTGTTGTTTCTATTTGGTTATAATTTTGTTAGTACTGTTTTGAGGGCAATTGGTGATAGTAAAAATCCATTAAAGTTTGTTTCGGTTGCTGTTGTGTTAAATTTGGTGCTTGACCCCTTTTTCATTGCTGTGTTAGATCTTGGCGTGAGCGGGGCGGCATATGCAACTATTTTTTCACAAGGTTTTGCGTTTATTTATGGGCTAACTTTTGTATTGAAGAACAAACTTGCCCCTTTTCAATTTCCACGAAAACCAAAATTAAAGGAAGTAAAACTTATTTTAAATCTTGGTATCCCTTCTGGTTTGCAAATGGCTGTTATTTCCGCAGGTGCGGCAGCTATTATGGGAGTCGTTGCAAAATTTGGTTCCCAAATTGTTGGTGGTTATGGTGCTGCACAACGTTTGGATAATATCATTATGCTTCCGGCTCAATCGCTGGGTGCCTCGGTAAATAGTATGGCTGGACAAAATATAAGTATTGGCCAGTGGCGACGGGTCAGTCGTATCACGAAATATGGTTTGTTATATAATTTGATGATCATGAGTATCATTGGAGTTATCATATTTATTTTCGCAAAGTATTTGACTATGATGTTTGTGCAAGATGCAGAGGCGGTAAACTTTGCCACTAATTATTTACGAATTATGGCTTTTTGTTTTCCGTTTTTAGGAATAAACTTTGTTTTAAATGGCATTGTGCGTGCATCAGGGGCTATGTATCAAGTATTGGTTCTTAACATTATTTCATTCTGGGTGTTGAGATATCCTTTGGCGTCATTTTTTGCTAAAATATACGGAGATAAAGGTATTCCTATTGGACTTGGTACTAGTTTGATTATAAGCAGTTTGATTGCGGCGGCATATTATCGATATGGTGGCTGGCGAAGTAAAGATTTATTTAGCAGGGAAAGGAAATAAACGGATGAGTCGTTCTGTTCTGAAAATTTTAATACCTACAACAATTATAAGTGTCACCTTATTAATCGTGCTTGTTAGCGTCTCTTTATATACATATCATGATCGAATAACGAAGTCACCTGTCGTTGAACAGTACTTTTCTAAGAAAGTTGAGCAACATCGGCCACTTGTAGAAAAATATGCGGATGAATATGATGTAGAAGAGCATGTTGATGTGTTAATGGCGATGATTATGCAGGAATCTGGTGGTAGAGGCGGAGACCCTATGCAATCTTCTGAAAGCTTGTGTGGAGAAGTGAATTGTATTACAGATCCAGAAGAATCCATTAAGCAAGGTGTCGCATATTTTTCCAAAATTCTCGATGCATCTGATGATGATGTGGAGTTATCTGTACAAGCATATAACTTTGGAATTGGTTTTGTTAGTTATGTAGATGACCAAGAAGAATCGTATGATCAAGACACTATTATAGAGTTCTCACAAAAAATGTACGATGAGGCGGAGGATCAGTCAAAGTATACATGCCTTCGTGAAGAAGCTGAAGAATTTGATGCTTGTTATGGAGATATATACTATGCACGAGATGTGATGGCTTATGAACAGCAGTTTACTAAGAAGAATTAATAGCAAGTGCCTGGTCAACATTTCTGCAACATTGAACGTACACATCAAATATTGATATACTAATAAGAAATACTATAGGACAAGGTGGGATAGATGATGAAAGAAGTATTTACTGATAAAGCACCCGCAGCTATTGGGCCATATTCGCAGGCAATGGTTGCTGGAGATTTTGTTTTTGCCTCAGGAGCAATTGGCGTTCATCCGGAAACAGGTGATGTGGCGACAGATATAGAAGGTCAAACAAAACAAGTGATGGACAATTTAAAGGCAGTACTAGCGGAAGCAGGAACAGACTTTTCAAAAGTCGTTAAGTTCACGATTTATTTAAATTCAATGGATGATTTTGCGACGGTAAATGAAGTGTATGGTGCATACTTGCAAAAGCCATATCCAGCTAGAGCAACTGTTGAAGTTGCAAGATTACCGAAAGATTTGCTTGTAGAAATTGATGCAATTGCTTACTTGAAATAAAAGAAGCTCGCTGTTCTTACATATAAACAGCGAGCTCTTTTTTTATTTGGAGTCGGATTTTTTCCAGACATTCTTCCGGGGTCTTTCCATGAACCATTTTTCCATTTACATTGGCGTACGCAGCATTTGCACATAGTCCACAAACAGATTGACAACTATTTGTAATTACTGCTACTTCAGGAAATTCCCGCTCCAATATTTCTTCTATATCGATTGAGGTAATAATATTCGCGCTACAAATATCGACGATTACAATACCCATATTTATCATCACTTTCATATTTTGCTCATGTTTACTTTTATCATATACTGAAGACGAATAGCAATTTATTTGCCTGAGAAATGAAGGATATCTCTATGTGTTAGTTTTTAAACAAATTGTACAAGGAAGCTCCATAAAGTGAAAAATAGTGTGTATAGAGAACTGAACCGTATCTTGCTAGATTGAGTTTAATATGCGTGCGGTGACTTTGTCCTGATTGTTCGCGAGTGAACTAGAAAAATGTGTCCAAGGTCATGAATAGTCCCTAATCGTTCCCTGGGCGATTGTGAACTAGGCAACGTGGTAACGAATAAAGATTAATTGTGCTTTGGATGAGCAAGAAGTATACTGTTGGGTAACGAATAGGAGTTAATCTTTCTTTGATTAAGAGGAGTTGTACATTCGTAGTAATGAGTATGATTTTATTATATCCTGATTGAATGAAATCGGTGAGTACGGTTATAAATATGGATTAGAAAATTTTCTTCTTATCACCGCATATTTTATGTTGTATTTTTAGCTCATTCAACATAAAATATAAGGTAAGCTACAAA
>DATGUH010000093.1:0-16125 GCA_035301445.1 Pseudogracilibacillus sp.
CACTTGGCAGGTATGTCGAACTCTAAAGTCATCGTAGCTATAAATAAAGATCCAGAGTCGAATATCTTTAATGTCGCGGATTATGGTATCGTCGGAGACCTATTTGAAGTCGTACCGCAATTGATTGAAGAAATTAAACAAGTGCAGTAATATACTGTATTATGGTCTGGTTCTTTAAGGAACCAGATCTTTATTT
Source organism: Pseudogracilibacillus sp. (assembly GCA_035301445.1). Taxonomy (GTDB): domain Bacteria; phylum Bacillota; class Bacilli; order Bacillales; family Amphibacillaceae; genus Pseudogracilibacillus. The sequence continues at coordinate 197 of DATGUH010000093.1, forward strand.
TAAATCATTTTATTTACTTCATAAACGATATGAAATGAAGCAAACTATTAGCAAGGCTTAATCAACGGTGGTATAATCGAAAATAGAACAAAGATATGAAAATATGGAGGTTTTATATAATGGCAATAGGCGAAGTTAATGATCAGAACTTTTCACAAGAAACATCTGATGGATTGGTACTTGTAGATTTTTGGGCACCATGGTGTGGACCTTGTAAAATGATTGCTCCAGTATTGGAAGAGCTTGACGGTGAAATGAGTGACACAGTTAAAATTGTAAAATTAAACGTTGATGATAATCAAGAAACAGCAGGAAATTATGGAGTAATGAGTATTCCAACATTGTTATTGATGAAAGACGGCAATGTCGTAGATCAAGTTGTTGGATTCCAGCCTAAAGAGGCACTAGAAGAATTAATAAACAAACACGCAGCATAATAAAGAACCATTACTTTTAGGAATCCCTTGATGTTATATCAAGGGGTTATGTTTTGTTATGGGGTAAATTTCATTTCATTAAACGAATAAAAACATAAAAGGGGGGTGCCAAATGTCAACTTCTATAGAAGAAAAGTTGAGCATTTTACCAATGAAACCAGGCTGTTACATTATGAAAGATAAACATGGAACAGTCATTTATGTTGGAAAATCCAAAGCATTGAGAAATCGAGTACGTTCTTATTTTAAGGGAGCAAATGATCAAAAAACGCAACGACTTGTTATGGATATTGCTGACTTTGAATATATCGTTACATCTTCAGAAATAGATGCACTTATTTTAGAGATGAATTTAATCAAAAAGTACGACCCTAAATACAACGTAATGCTTAAGGATGATAAAAGTTATCCTTATATAAAAATTACAAATGAACGACACCCTCAGCTTGTTATTTCAAGAAAACTAAAGAAGGATGGCGGAAAATATTTTGGTCCCTATACGAATGTTATTGCTGCACGGGAGACGAAGAAGCTATTAGATCGTATTTATCCACTTAGAAAGTGTTCAAATCCCCCGGGTCGTCATTGTTTATATTATCATATGGGACAATGCTTAGCTTGCAGCACCGAAACAGTTCCTAAAACAGTTTATGACGAAATAATTGCTGATATATCCAAGTTCTTACATGGTGGATATAAAGAAATCAAACAAGATTTAAAGGAAAAAATGAACATTGCTAGTGAACAATTAAATTTTGAAAGGGCAAAGGAATTACGTGACCAAATAGCTAGTATTGAGGCCGTAATGGAACGACAAAAGGTTACTTTAAATGAAAAGACAGATATAGATATTTTTGGTTATAGTTATAATAAAGGTTGGATGTGTGTACAAGTTTTTTTCATAAGACAAGGAAAATTATTGGAGCGTGATGTATCCATTTTTCCCTTTTATACAAGTGCTGATGATGCGTTTGTTAGTTTCATTGGTCAGTTTTATTTACATAAACGCTATTTGAAACCAAAACAAGTACTCGTTCCTGTTGGTACAGATGATGAATTATTACAAAAACTATTAGAAGTTGATGTACATACACCGCTACGGGGGAAAAAGAAAGATTTAACCGAATTAGCAAGCAAAAATGCCAATCTAGCATTAAACGAAAAGTTTTCATTGATTGAAATGAATGAACAGCGCACTATTCAATCTGTTGAAACCTTGGGAGATATTTTGCATATTGAAGAACCAAGACATATTGAAGCGTTTGACAATTCTAATATACAGGGGACAGATCCCGTTTCAGCAATGGTTGTTTTTACGGATGGAAAAGCAGATAAAAAAGCATATCGTAAGTATAAAATTAGAGATGTAAAAGGCCCAGATGATTATGAAACAATGCGAGAAGTCATTAGACGTAGATATACACGTGTTTTAAAAGAAGCTGCTCCTCTTCCTGATTTAATTATTGTTGATGGCGGTAAGGGGCAAATGTCGGCTGCCCGCGATATTTTAGAAAATGAATTAGGATTGTCCATACCGTTAGCCGGACTAGTTAAGGATGATAAACATAAAACAGGAGAATTGCTTTATGGCAATCCTCCAGAAGTAATTCCCTTAAAAAGAAATTCAAATGAATTTTACTTAGTGCAACGGATTCAAGAAGAAGTGCATCGGTTTGCTATTAGTTTTCATCGGCAATTACGAGGCAAGGGGGTTATTCAGTCGGAACTGGATAAAATACCTGGTATAGGGCCAAAAAGAAGGAACCTATTACTTACACATTTTAAATCAATGAATGCAATTAAGGCCGCATCCATAGAGGACATTACAAAACTAGGCATCCCTAAAGATGTTGCAAAAAAAGTTTTAGCTGAAATTCAAACAATCAATCAGTAAAGTACACTTTGAATTCAACTCTATAAAGACGCTGGTTGATTGTTTCGAAACACTCTGTTTTACGCTGAGTGATTTTTTGAAAACTTTCAGCAATAAAACCGGACTCTAAGCGAAATTCTGTCTCTATAGGAGAACTAAGTCGACGGACTATGTCATCTGACATTAGGTGTAGTATGATTTGTTGTCTTTTTTCTTTAATGAGTTCGAGGTTTCCCCATCTTAATTTTTGGAATATATAATAAACATCTTCTAGTGAATCGTACTCAATATTTCTAGCAAGTTGTTTGCCCATAAAATATAGTAAGGAATCTTTTTCGTGTCCTAACAATGCTGGTAATCCAATATAACGGAGCATATCTTGTCCAGCTGTTTCATCGGCGAAAGTATCCAGTTTTGTTATTGTCATTTGTTTTTCGTCCATAAATGTCATCCTTTTATCTCAAGTAATTATCAATAGTCCTTCTGCACATTATAGCATATATTTACAAAAAAATATCATTGGTTGAAACTTGTAAAAATATAGTGGGTTAAATCATATTATAGTAACTTGTTTCTTGACGCTTGTTACAGTAAGAAGTACAATAAAGTAGACCTTGTTTTACACATCAATGTAAAGATTTAGACAAAATCATTTTCTCTACTGAATCATATGAATGATAATGTGAAAATATGAGAAAATGAAGTGTTCTTTGCTTAAAGGTGTGTAGCTTTACTTTATATACATAGAATACTTGCGAGTATTGCGATTTCAAATAAGGTCATACTATTTAGTTGCGCATTTTTAAATAAGATATCATTATTTAAGGAGGGAGTAACACATGGGAGATCATCAAGAATATGCTTATAAAAGACTGCATTCATTACTCGGTGTTGTTCCAATCGGCATTTTCGTTATACAGCACTTAATTGTTAACCACTTTGCTGTATACGGAGAAGAAAGTTTTAATAAAGCGGCAGGTTTCATGGAAAATCTTCCTTTCGTAACAGTATTGGAGATATTTGTTATCTATCTGCCAATCTTATTTCATGCTGTATTAGGGATTTACATCGTACTTGCTACACGTAATAATGTAAGACGTTATGGCTTTTTTAGAAATTGGATGTTCTTTTTACAGCGTATCTCGGGTATTATCACGCTTATTTTCATTGCGTGGCACATATGGCAAACCAAAATTCAAATTGCATTTTTCAATGTTGAGTTGAATTATCAACTTATGGAAGATATTTTAACACAACCGTTTTTCTTTTGGTTCTATGCTATCTCGATTATTTCAGTAGTATTCCACTTAGCTAACGGTCTATGGAGTTTCGCTGTATCATGGGGGATTGCACAATCACCAAAATCACAGCAAATCGTTACATATGTAACTGTAGGGATCTTTTTAGTAGTTAGTTATATTGGAATTCGTTCGATTGTGCAATTTGCGTTTGGAGCATAAGTTATAAACTTTGAGGAGGGAGATTCAATAATGAGTAATCGTAAAATCGCTGTAGTAGGTGGCGGTCTTGCCGGTTTAATGGCGACCATTAAAGCTGCTGAAGCAGGCGTTCCAGTAGATTTATTTTCCATTGTACCTGTTAAACGCTCTCACTCCGTTTGTGCTCAAGGCGGTATCAATGGTGCTGTCAATACTAAAGGGGAAGGTGACTCTCCTTGGAAACATTTTGATGACACAGTTTATGGTGGTGACTTCTTAGCAAACCAACCACCAGTAAAAGCAATGTGTGATGCAGCTCCACAGATTATCAATCTGATGGATCGTATGGGTGTTATGTTTAATAGGACACCAGAAGGATTGTTGGATTTCCGTCGCTTCGGTGGAACAAGTGTACACCGTACTGCATATGCAGGTGCAACAACAGGACAACAATTATTATATGCACTAGATGAACAAGTTCGTCGTTATGAAGTAGAAGGTCTTGTTACAAAGTATGAAGGATGGGAATATCTTGGTGCAATTTTGGATGATGAAGGTGTATCAAAAGGAATTGTAGCTCAAGATATTAAGAGTATGGAGATTAAGTCTTTCCCTTCTGATGTTACTATTATGGCAACAGGTGGACCAGGAATCATTTTTGGTAAATCAACTAACTCAATGATTAATACTGGATCTGCAGCTAGTATACTTTATCAACAAGGTGCTAAATATGCCAATGGTGAGTTTATACAGATTCACCCAACAGCTATCCCAGGAGATGACAAATTACGCTTAATGAGTGAATCAGCTCGTGGAGAAGGTGGGCGTATTTGGACATATAAAGATGGCGAACCATGGTACTTCCTAGAGGAAAAGTATCCAGCATACGGTAACCTTGTAACACGTGATATTGCAACACGTGAAATTTTTGATGTTTGTGTAAATCAAAAGTTAGGAATAAACGGAGAAAACATGGTTTATTTGGATCTGTCTCATAAAGATCCAAAAGAGCTTGATGTGAAGCTTGGTGGTATTATTGAAATCTATGAAAAGTTTGTTGGAGAAGATCCACGTAAAGTTCCAATGAAAATTTTCCCAGCAGTTCACTATTCTATGGGAGGACTATGGGTAGATTTTGATCAGATGACAAGTATTCCAGGTGTATTTGCTTGTGGAGAATGTGATTATTCTCAACATGGTGGTAATCGTCTCGGAGCAAACTCATTACTGTCTGCAATCTATGGCGGAATGGTTGCTGGTCCAAATGCTATTAAATATATGGATGGACTCGAACAACACGTAGAAGATATGCCGGAAGATTTATTCGTTGCAAGAGAAAAAGAAGAAGAAGAAAAATTCGAAGCATTGATGAATATGAAAGGCGAAGAAAATGCTTATCAACTTCATCAAGAGTTAGGTGAATGGATGACGGATAACGTAACAGTTGTACGTCATAATGATAAATTGCTTGAAACAGACAAGAAAATTGAAGAGATGTTGGAACGCTGGAATAATATAAACATGGTTGACTCCTCACGATGGAGTAATCAGGCAGTCATGTTCACGCGTCAGTTGAAGAATATGCTTCATTTAGCACGTGTTATTACACTTGGTGCTTATAACCGAAATGAAAGCCGTGGCGCACATTATAAACCTGAATATCCAGATCGTAATGATGAAGATTGGTTGAAAACAACACTAGCAGAATTTAACCAAACTTCAGCATCACCGGAATTTTCTTATGAAGATGTGGATGTCTCTTTAATTGAACCTCGCCTAAGAGATTATACACAACAACATTAATTTATAAAGGAGTGATTATCATTGTCTGAACAACAAACCATTACTTTTATTATAACGAGACAAGATGATGAAGATTCTTCTCCATATGAAGAGACTTTTGAAATCCCTTATCGTAAAAATATGAACGTTATTTCTGGTTTGATGGAAATTCAAAAGAATCCTGTCACTGTCGAAGGTAAACAGACATCACCTGTTCAATGGGAAATGAACTGTTTGGAAGAAGTATGCGGTGCTTGTTCTATGGTTATTAATGGGACTGCACGACAATCTTGTGCTACACTCGTAGACAATTTAGAGCAGCCAATTCGATTAGAACCTATGACAACATTTCCAGTTGTACGTGATCTAATAGTGAATCGTGAAAAAATGTTTGATGCATTAAAACAAATCAAAGCATGGGTTCCAATTGATGGAACATACGATATAGGTCCAGGGCCTAGAATGCCTGAGAAGAAACGGCAATGGGCATATGAACTATCAAAATGTATGACATGCGGTGTATGCTTAGAGGCTTGTCCAAATGTGAATGATAAAAATGGTGCAACGTTTATTGGACCTGCTGCATTATCCCAAGCACGTTTATTTAATGCTCATCCAACAGGCGAAATGAACAAAAGTGAGCGTTTAGATGGATTGATGGAAACAGGCGGTATTACTGGATGCGGTAACGCACAAAACTGTGTGCAAGTTTGTCCAAAAGGTATTCCACTTACTACTTCTATTGCAGCTATGAACAGAGCTACAGTAGTACAATCGTTTAAGAACTTCTTTGGAAGTGACAACGCACATTAATTGATATATTACAAAAGAGCCCTTGACCAATTGGTTGAGGGCTTCATTTTTATCATTAAAGTGAAGGTTATTCTTCCTTTTTACATCTATTCGTATTATAATAGATGAATAACCATTCATTTTAAGGAGGGATTGTCATGGATATAGAGAACATGACCAATGATGAAATATGGCAAGCAATAAAAACAAAGGCTGAAGAGCATCCGGAATATATTGAAAACTTGGATGCCGTATATGGAGTAAAACTTACTAAGGAAGAAGAAGCTTCATATAGGATCGCTGTTAAAGATGGCAAAATGGATATTCAATCAAAAGAAGCAGATGATGCAGACTGTACGTTAATATTAAGTTTTAAAAATTTCAAAAAATTGTTGCAAGGAAACTTAAACACTACTACTGCATTTATGACAGGTAAATTAAAAGTAAAAGGTAATGTCGGCCTTGCTTTAAAGTTAGAACAAACCTTAAAACAATTTTCATTTTGAAAGGAGAAAACGGTTGAGTAAATTTGCATACATAGAAGATATGAAAACATGGCGTGAAGAATTTTCTTTTTCTATCGATATAAAAATCAGATTTTCAGAAACAGATATGTTTGGTCACATGAATAATGTATCAGTGTTCACTTATTTTGAAGAAGCAAGAATTGAATTTATGAACAAAATTGAATTGTTTGATTTTAACGGAAATCCTGATGAACTTCCAATTGTTGCAGATTTGCAGTGTGATTATCATGCACAAGTATACTTTGGCGAATCCATTAAGTTATATGTAAAGCCTGCTAAATTGGGGAATTCTTCTATAGACATTCATTATATGGCTGTGAAAAAGGATGGTACGATTTGCTTCACTGGTCGTGGTAAATTGGTTAAAGTAAATATTAAAACAGGTAAACCTTCACCTCTAACAGATGGAGAGAAGTCAAAATTAAAAATAAAACCGGTAGCAAATTGAACATAAATAATAATGACATATTTGGAAGTACTGTAGGGAGTAGAAAATGATTGAGTCTAAACTCAAGCATATTGCAGCATCTTTTTTGAATGTAAATTATAATGTGAAATTAAATATTCCGATAAAACGGAACAATAGATTGCGTTCAACATATGGCAGGTTCATACTTAAAAATAATGAACCAAATTGTATTGAACTTGCTGGAGTTTTGCTTGATTATGGAGTGGAGGAAGTTATATTTAACATATTAAAGCATGAATGTATTCATTATGCCTTATTTGAAAAACAACAACCTTATCGTGATGGACACCCTGTTTTTGAGGCAGAACTAAAACGTCATGGAGTGTTAGGTACGGGAAAGGTATTGATTGGAAAATTTCATGTTTTAAAATGCAAAAATTGCGGTAAAACTTCATTAACAAGCAAAAAACGAACAATAGCACATCCAGAAGATTATCGCACTGTTTGCTGTCAGTCGACTTTTGATATTGTGGATGAACAAATTTATGATGGAACGAATCAACCTTAAACGTATATCATGAGCAATTCTCTTATGCTTATGATATACACATTTTTATAGTCATTGAATCAATTTGATCAAAATTGATAGCGTTTACTATTAAAGGAGAGTTAAAATGACCAACTTTTTAGAATTAAAAAAAAGAATGAAGATTCCAGTGATTGGTTCGCCGATGTTTATTATAAGTAACCCAAAAACTGTCATCGAACAATGTAAATCAGGTATCATTGGTTCTATGCCTGCTCTTAATGCAAGACCAGTCTCCCAATTGGATGAATGGCTAGCTGAAATTACCGAAGAGCTTGATAACTTTAATGAAAAAAACCCTGATAATCCCGCAGCACCTTTTGCAATTAATCAGATTGTCCATCGTTCCAATAAACGTCTAGAAGAAGATATGGAACTATGTGAAAAGTATAAAGTTCCGATTATTATCACTTCACTTGGTGCAAGAGAAGAAGTATACCAACAAGCACAAGGTTATGGTGGTGTTGTGTTGCATGATGTTATTAATAATATGTTTGCGAAAAAGGCAATTGAAAAAGGGGCTGATGGTTTAATCGCGGTTGCAGCCGGTGCAGGTGGACATGCAGGTTCAACAAGCCCATTTGCACTTGTTCAAGAAATTCGTGAATGGTTTGATGGTCCACTAGCCCTTGCTGGTGCCATTTCTACAGGAAACAATATTTTAGCAACAGAAGTGATGGGAGCGGATTTTGCTTATATCGGTTCGCCATTTATTGCTACACATGAAGCAAGATCTGTTGCTGAATATAAACAAGCCATCGTCGAAGGAAATGCGGAGGATATTGTTTATAGTAATTACTTCACTGGTGTACACGGGAACTATTTAGCATCTTCTATCCGTGCTTCAGGATTGGATCCACAAAATTTACCGGAAAGTGATCCATCGAAAATGGATTTTGGAGGTAATGATGGCCAAAAAGCATGGAAAGACATTTGGGGCTGTGGACAAGGAATTGGTTCTGTTAAAAATGTGCAATATACAAAAGACTATATTGCAAAATTAGAAAAACAATACAAACAAGCAAAAGAGAACATGTTCAAATAATATGGATTCATTTCATAAAAGATTATAATAAGAATAAATTTAAAGTATTATAATGCTTATACAGCAAAGGTAAAAAAATATTTATAAATATTGTGATCGGATGTTGTTAATTAATAATATCCGACCTGAAAAGTTAGTTAGAACTGTTCTTGAACATATAAAATAGAAATTAACAATATGGTGCCATTATAAATTTTAGGTGATATTGCTCAAGAAAATGTAAAACCTGGCTTTATTGTACAGCCAGGCTTTACAAGTATTCATTGTTGCTACCATGGTTGCTGAGATTGTAAGAGGGTTATGCCAATTATAACTTCAATTCCCCCATTCGAAGTAATTCTATAACCGCTTGAGCCCTTCCTTTTACCCCAAGCTTCTGAATAACGTTCGATATATGGTTTCTTACAGTTTTTTCAGAAATATATAATTGTGCTGCAATTTCTTTTGTTGTTTGGTCTTGAACGAGAATATCGAATATTTCTTTTTCTCGCTTTGTTAATATTTTTTTAGATTCATTTTCTTCTTCATTGGTCAATTGATACCCTCCTTGCTGTTCTTAAATAAATATTGTGAAGGGAATTATTAGTCACTATAGCTTATGAGATTGATGCTAAAACGGTGCGTAGTTAAATAACTATTTCCTTATTGAACGCTGTTTGTGATAAAATTAATAGTGGTTGAATGAAAATGACATTATTTTTGAAACAACACGTATATATAGTAGTACAACCATCTTGAAAGGGGTATAGGCATGTCGAGATTACGATTACTACTAGTTATTAGCGTGTTAGTTGTTGGAGGTATCTTAGCTGGGTGTATGCAAGGGGAACAAACTACAAATGATATAGATGTTCCTGAGAATTCAAATTCAAACAATCAAAAAGAAGCCAGTCAAAATAACAACGTAGAAAATAATGATGATTCTGAAGGGAACGAGGAAAATGATGAAGTGACAGAGACAGAAGAAACCGTTCAACGTGAGCTGTACCTGCTAGATGAAAACAACTTGGTAGTACCGCAAACTTTGGAATTACCAAAAAGTGAGTCTGCAGCAACGCAAGTTATGGAGTATTTGGTAAAAGACGGTCCTGTCACTGAATTGTTACCGAGTGGATTTGAAGCAGTGTTACCTGCAGATACGGAGATACTAAGTGTTAATTTGGAAGAAGAAAGCAGCACGTTAGTTGTAGATGTATCTGAGGATTTTAAAAATTATGACGCAGAGCAAGAACTACAGATAATTCAGGCAATGACTCACACTTTAACGCAATTTGATAGTGTAGATAAGGTTAAATTATGGATTAATGGAGAAGAGCAAAACGCAATGCCAGTCGATAATACACCATTATCAGAAGGCTACTCTAGGGCAAATGGAATTAATCTCGATGTCACGAATAAACCGGATTTACAAATGAATGAAGCAGCAACTATTTTTTATCCTAAAGAGTATGATGACGGTTTGCAATTTGTGCCTGTTACGAAGTATATTCAAGGCGGTAAATCAGAAAATACTTACAGTTCGATTGTACAAGCGTTATTAGAGGGGCCATCTTATGATATTATGATAAAAGATGTATTTAATGATGGCACAGTTTTAAAAAATAATCCATCTGTGAAGGATGGCGTACTTGAATTGGAATTCAGTGAATCTATTTTAAAAGAGGAAGAACCAGTCATTGCAGATGACACATCCGAAACATTAATTCGGACATTAACGGAACTGGATGATGTAGAGGCAGTACAAATATCTGTTGAAAATCAAAAAGCAGTAAGTGATGAAAGTGGAAGAAGCTATGAAAAACCAGTGACGGTTCAAGATTTTGAGAGTAAGGAAAAGATGTAATAACCGTAAAACTATCCAATATGAGGAGTATGATGCAATATGGATGAAGCCAAAATAAGAGAACTAACTATAACAACTGATTATATTAAATATCCAGAAGGCTCCGTATTAATTGAAATGGGTCAGACAAAAGTAATTTGCAATGCAACAATTGAAGAAAAAATTCCCCCATTTTTACGTGGTCAAAATAAAGGATGGGTTACTGCAGAATACTCAATGCTTCCAAGAGCAACTGAGAGAAGAAATATAAGAGAATCCTCTAAAGGGAAAGTAAGTGGCAGAACAATGGAAATTCAACGTTTAATAGGACGGGCACTTCGTTCAGTAATTGATCTAGATATCATTGGTGAGAGAACAGTATGGATTGACTGTGATGTCATTCAAGCCGATGGAGGAACAAGAACCGCTTCCATTTCCGGAGCTTTTGTAGCACTTTGTCTTGCCTGCGAGAAGTTACTTACGTCAAAGAAAATCAAACAATTTCCGATTACTGATTATTTAGGAGCTATATCTGTTGGAGTTTTAGAAGAAATCGGACCAGTGTTGGATTTGGATTTTGAAAAGGATGCAATTGCTGATGTCGATATGAATGTCATCATGACAGGAGAAGGAAAATTTGTAGAGATACAAGGAACCGGTGAGGAAGCAACGTTTTCTTATCAAGAATTACAATCTATGTTACAATTAGCGGAACAAGGAATCAATCAGATTTTTAGAAAACAAAAAGAAGCCCTTGGAGATATTGATGACTTAATTGAAAACAAATGATAAAGAAGGTATTTCATTGAAAGAATTAATAATTGCAACAAAGAATCCGGGTAAAGCGAAAGAATTTGCAGCACTTTTTCACAAATACGGAATTACAGTCAAATCCCTTCTAGATTTAAATACCGAAATTCCTGATGTAGAAGAAACGGGAGCCACTTTTCATGAAAACGCCCGACTCAAAGCGGAAACCATTGCAAACAAGTTAGAAACGACTGTTTTAGCCGATGATTCCGGTCTTTCCGTTGATGCGTTAAATGGTGAGCCTGGTGTCTACTCAGCAAGATATGCCGGTGAACCTAAGAATGATAATCAAAATAATAAGAAGCTGTTGCAGGCACTTACTAGTCATAGTAATCGTGCCGCTCGCTTTGTTTGTGTGCTTGCATGGGCAATGCCTAACAAACCTGTTATCTATGCAGAGGGGAGTTGTAATGGGAAAATAGCCAAAACAATGTCTGGAGAATCTGGTTTTGGTTATGATCCATTATTTATTCCAAAGGGTTATGAAGTGACGATGGCTGAACTTGGAAGTGAAGAGAAAAATACAATAAGCCATCGTTTTCATGCCATGCAACAATTAGAAACTACTTTAGTTGAAAAAGGAATTATTAAATCATAACACTATACTAATATTAGGTGATAGAAATGAACAGCATACTAATTATCAGCGACAGTCATGGTTGGGAAAAACAACTACAAGATATTCGGAAAAATCAAAGCCATGTTAAAGAAGCTATTCATTGTGGAGATTCTGAACTAAATGAAGATAGTCCATTTTTAAAAGATTACCAAGTTGTAAAAGGTAATTGTGATTGGACTGCCGACTTTCCTAATGAAATGATATTTGAATATGGTGGATTAACATTTTTAATAACACATGGTCATTTATTTGATATTAAAAGTTCTTTAATGAAATTGGAATATCGGGCCCAGGAAGTTGGGGCTGACATTATTTGTTTTGGGCATTCTCATGTTGCATATGCCGAAAATATTAATGGAAGATTGTTTATTAATCCGGGGAGCATTCGACTACCAAGACAATTTCCAGAAGGATCATATGCAAAGTTAAATTGGACTTCTTCTGAAGATATACAGCTTGAATTTTTCAACATCAAAGGAGAAGAGATAACAAATTTGCCGTACAGAAATAAATTTTCTCTAAAATAATATAACTTTCTATTGACAATCCTACATCATATGCCATATAATAAATCTTGGTTGCAAAAATACATAAAAAAAGTTGCGGGTGTAGTTTAGTGGTAAAACCTCAGCCTTCCAAGCTGATGATGTGGGTTCGATTCCCATCACCCGCTCCAGGTCCCAGTAGCTCAGCTGGATAGAGCAACGGCCTTCTAAGCCGTAGGCCGCAGGTTCGAATCCTGCCTGGGACGTAACAGATTATCTCGACTAGCTTTAAACGATGTATACATCGGATAGGCTAATGAAACAATTTCATGGTCTAACAAAATATGAAGAAGTGTAAGAAAGCCTCTTTTCCGTTCAATTGTACGGGAAAGAGGCTTTCTTCTGCTTGATACAATGTATTATGATAGAATGTAGTCAGTTATTGTGGATAAGAGGAAATGATTATAAATGTGCTGCTTCCTAATCATTTAAAAAATTACTACATGCAACAATCACTAGGTAAATCATGTACAGAAGTGTTTCAGTTAATTTTAACGGGGGTGATGTGATTGAAAGATGAGAGTATGTTTACCTTTTTGACTCAGTTTACTATTTTCAAAAATCTTACTAAAGCTGAAATGGAACCAATTGTCGATATTGCCAATTCTAAAAAATATAAACAAGATAAAATGGTTTTCATGCAAGATGAACCAATAACAGACGTATACTTCGTCCAATATGGGAAGGTTAAAATATATAAAACAAATTACGACGGAAGTGAACAAATCATCAATATTTTACAAAGAGATGATATGTTTCCGCATCAGGGATTTTTTAGACAGGGTAATTATCCAGCAAATGCGGAAATAATGGAAGATGCACAGCTTGTAAATATTCCTATTCTATCGTTTGAGAACTTTCTTTTAACGAACCCAAAAATATGCATTAAAATTTTCCGAGTGCTTGGTGAAGTTATTATAGATTTACAACAAAGACTTGGCGAAAAGATGTTTTACAATGTGTATGAGCAAGTTATTCGTATGTTTATGCGGCTTGCCTATAAAAATGGTCAAGAGCTGTCACCAGGCGTTTATCGTTTGCCTATGCAATTAACAAATGCCGAATGGGCAAATATGATCGGGACTAGCAGGGAAACAATCAGTCGATCATTAACAAAATTAAGAAATTCAGAGCTAATTGACGTAGATCAATCAGGTACGTATATCATTTATCTTAACGCCATGGAAGAATTCATAAAGGATTAAAGCACCATTTTTTAGTAATTAGGCAATTACATCATAAGTCATCATCAACTTTCTTGGTATGCATCTTTATCAGCAAATAAATCCTGAATGAAATATAACAAAAGACAAAGTGCAATAAAGAAATAACTCCAACCAAGTGTTCTTTGTTCTACGATTAAATAGTTATTACATAATTGATCAGGAGAAAAAATATATAATCCTGCCATTGTCATATACATGATGGCAACCCCAATAAATACAATGTACTCCCAACCTCTGGATATTTTAGACCAGCTGTCTCTAAGGGCAATACCAAGTAAAGCCCAACTTATAAACTTAAAAGCTTCTGCATATCCAGAGGAGAGAACATCATCCATTGCTTTAGGAATAATCCAGTACAACATAATGATGAAAAAGAGAATAATTCCCGGTATACCATTTTCATTATACTTTTCAAAAAATGATGGGAATTTCTTTTGTAAAAATGGTGTTAATAGCATTCCGCCAATAGCTATTAAAGGCATTTGCATATGCATATGGATACTCATAATGGACTCCGCAAGATGAGTAACTGGTGGAAGCATAAGAAAAATGAGTAAAATACTACCATAGACAGCTTGTTTCATATTTCATCACTACCTTGTAAAACATCATTTAGTTTTTCTCCTGCTAATTCCGTTTCCTGATAATCCATGATATCTATCAATATACCGTCAGGATCTACAAGATAAAAGGCAACATTATGCGTAAATTCTTCATCACCATCTGGAATAGCTATAACGCCTAACTCATCTAGTAAATTATCTAGTTGATGTTCATCTTTCACACGAGCCATTAGCCATTCATCTTCATCTGTCTCGAAATAATCTCGATACTTCTCAAGAACTTCCGGTGTGTCTCTATCAGGGTCAAAGCTCACACTCAAAAATACGACATCTTCTTCCAAATAGGTTTCCGGTACTTGATTATATACTTCTTTTACATTCATCTCGAGCTGTGGGCACACGGTTGAACAACTTGTATAAAAGAAAGTCATAAACACATATTTACCTTGTAAATCACTGAAATGGAACTCATTTTCCAAACTGTCTTCAAGTATTACATCAGGAACAATAGGTTGATCTGTAATCAATTTATTTGTACGAGCCGTTTCTGCGGTGAAAGCAGTGAAACCGTTCGTCCCTGTATAAAAAATGATGAGTCCAAAAAGTATAACGACTGTCAGTGATATCATTTGGTGTTTATGTTTCATGACATTCACTTCCTTTCCTAAAACAAGCTAAATGAGTAAGGTAGCTGTATGAATAAACAGCTACCTACATCATTAGAATTACCATGTTTTAAATGGTGGAGATCCTGGAGGTGCATTCATGATGACATCTACAATTGGTATGACATATCCCATAGAAACAATTGCAATCATCAACACAATCCAAAGACTCCAACGTTCTGTCCATTTAGGTGTAGGTGCGGCATCATCTTCTACCTCAGCAATAGGAAATTCCGTTTGTCCTTTTGGTGCTTTCCACATTAAATGGAAGACAATATATACAACCATTACAACAGAAACCATCAATAATACTGCACCAACGGCAAGGATAATCAAGTACGGATTCCAAGAAGCTGCTTGTTCACTACCGAAATAATCTGTGAAACTTGTTCTTCTAGGTGCTCCGAATAAACCAACTGTATGCATTGCACCAGACATGAAGAACATTCCAACTGTCCATAAGATAATTTGCCAAATAGCTAATTTGTTCATTTTTGGTGTCATGATTCGTTTAGATAAATGTGGAACAAGCCAGTAAGCAATACCGAACAATGTTACTGCTACAGATACACCAACAGTTAAATGGAAATGCCCAGTAACCCAAAGTGTGTTATGAACCACTTGGTTAAGTTGGAAGTTCGTTTGCGCAATTCCGCCAGCACCAGCTGGAATGAAAGTTGCCATAGCAATGAACAATGCTAGAAAACGGGCATCCTTCCAAGGTAACTTCTTAAACCAACCGAATAACCCTTTGCCACCTTTTTTACGTCCTGCGCGTTCCATTATTGC
>DATGUH010000094.1:0-2479 GCA_035301445.1 Pseudogracilibacillus sp.
AGCATAATGAAGACAGATCCATCTAGTTGAATGTTCATAGCAAGGAATAAACCAATTATTCCTACTACAATCCCGACCATCTTTCTAGTAGTTAATCGGTCTTTAGGAATCCATTGGTGCGCCATAAGCGTTAAAAATAAAGGCATACTATAGGTCAATACAGATGTTAAACCTGCATCTATATGATTGAGAGAAACTTGAATGGCAATATTGAAATAGGCCGTTTGAAAAATACCGCAAAGTATCAACCATTTAAGATCAGACTTAGTTGGAAGAGGTACTCTTTTAATAAAACTTACTCCCAATAACACGAGAGCACCAGTGGAAAATCTCAGCGCCGCAAATTCTCCAGGTGGAAAATAATCATTCCCCCATTTCATTATGACGAAATTAAAACCCCATATGAGGCATAGTATAATGATTCCAGCATTCATGTAAAACTTCCTTTTCTATTATAGATTCATTTTTAAATATTCTTATTATGTATATATATGGAATGTTCTGGAAAGAAACGTTGCTTTGTTAGCGAGAAGCTTAGATAGCGTCATCGATCTAGTGTCTATATAATTTGGACTTGTTTTGTTTGAAGCTTGTCAATTTAGTACTCATGTAAAACGGTTTAATAAATGACACTATAATCCGCCACTTCCAACTTTACAAGGATTCTTAATAAGTGTCTAATATAATTCTTTATCCAGATAAAGTAAAGAAGCGTGAAATCATTGATTATGATACAGTTTGAATTACAGTAAAGTAGCCTTTTATATGATAAGATTTACAGTGAATAGTATTGTTTTTGGAAAATATACAGACGTGTTAAATTAGAACAATGAAAATAATTCATAGTAACTTAAAATCATATGCACATATACGGTAAAATAATGAGGTGAATACAATGACAAAGCAAGTATGCTGTATCGGAGAATTGCTAATAGATATGTTTTCTACCGATGTGGATGTTTCGTTAAAAGACACGGAAAATTTTAAAAGAAAAGCTGGTGGAGCGCCTGCAAACGTAGCTGCAATGGTGGCTAACCTAGGTGGAAAAGCTTCTATGATCGGGAAGGTGGGAAATGATGCTTTTGGTAAATTTTTAATTGAAACTTTAAAGCAATATAAAGTAGATACTTCGATGGTGAAAAAAGATGAAAAACTCCCAACAACGATTGCATTTGTATCACGAGATGCCGATGGTGAACGAGACTTTCAATTTAACCGTGGTGCTGATCAAAATTTGGAGCAGCAAGACTTATCGTTAAATAAAATTTGGAAATCATCCATATTTCATTTTGGTTCTGCAACGGCACTTTTAGAAGGGGCGTTGCAGAGGACTTATCTTGATTTAATGCAAGATGCAAAAACAAAAAATAAATTCATCTCATTTGATCCCAACTACAGAGAAGATTTATGGAAAGAAAATAAACAATCTTTTAAAAAAGGATCGAAAGAAGCAATCTCGAAGGCGGATTTTGTGAAGGTAAGTGTAGAGGAACTATTAATAATTTCCGAAGAAGAAGATTTGCACAAAGGGATTGCTAAGTTTCATGACCTGGGAGCAAAAATGGTTGTCGTGACAATGGGAAAAGATGGTTCTATCGTTTCCGATGGTCAACGAAAAGAAGTCGTTCCGAGTCAGCATATAAAAGCAGTGGATACAACTGGTGCGGGGGATGCATTTGTTGGCGCAGCTCTTTACCAGTTTTCCAGAAAAATCGACGAAGGTAAAGATATTATGGAGGAAGACTTTGACTATTTGCGAGAAGTCATTCGTTTTGCAAATGGTGCAGGTGCTGCGGTTTGTACAAAAGTAGGATCCTTAACAGCCTTGCCGAGTATAGAGGAAATTTAAATATTCGTTTGGACATGTTTACAAACAGCGGTTTTATTTTGTAGGCATGTTCTTTATTATTAGCAGGGTTTGAAATAATATATCATGAATTTAGATAATAAGTTGATTTTATATTTCCGTTGCAATATAATGCAATATGTAAGCGTTTAAATAAATTGGATTTAAATATGTGATGCAATATATACCATATAATGATTTTGTTTAAAAAAGTTTTAAGATGATGTAAATAAGAGTAGTAAAAATTAAAAAAGGAGTGGTTTGAATGGACAATACTAATTTAACGCATTTAGCTAGTCAACTAGTGATTGTTGGTTTTGCGGATAAGTACATTAATAGAGAAGTAAAAGAGTTGATTCATACATATCGGGTTGGAGGAATTATTTTATTCAGTCGCAATATTGGAACACCAGAAGAGGTGCTTCAACTAACAACTGATTTACAGAAAGAAGCAAGGAAAGCGGGCTATGATTATCCGTTATTAATTTGCGTTGATCAAGAGAATGGAATTGTTCGACGGTTAGGTGATGGAACTACTGTTTTCCCGGGAGCGATGGCACAAGGTGCAACCGATCATCCACGTTATGCATACGATATTGGATATGCTACAGGTAAGGAATTATTAGCATTGGG
>DATGUH010000095.1:0-2265 GCA_035301445.1 Pseudogracilibacillus sp.
GAGGTAGTGTAAAGCCAGCTAATATTGATGAGCTGCTTGAGACATCAGATATTGATGGAGCATTAGTTGGAGGGGCAAGCCTAGAAGCTACTTCTTTCAAGGAGTTGGTTGAAGCGGGGAATCGTACTAATGAGTAATCTCACCGCATTGATTATTTTAGATGGCTTTGGTTGCCGTAAAGAAGAAAAAGGAAACGCAGTAGCTCATGCGAACAAACCAAACTTTGATCGGTATTGGAACAACTACCCGCATAACCAACTACATGTAAGCGGCCTGGATGTCGGTTTGCCGGATGGTCAGATGGGGAACTCAGAAGTTGGCCATACGAATATTGGAGCGGGCAGAATTGTTTATCAAAGTCTTACACGTATAAACAAAGCAATAGAAGATGGCTCTTTTTTTAAAAAAGAAGCCTTATTAAATGCAATCAAACAAGTGAAAGAAAAAGATAGTGCCTTGCACTTATTTGGCTTGTTATCCAATGGAGGAGTGCACAGCCATATTGAACATCTTTTTGCTTTATTGAAATTGGCTAAAGATGAGGGTGTTAAAGAAGTATATGTCCATGGCTTTTTAGATGGGCGAGATGTAGGACCTAAAACAGCTATCGGATATATTGAACAAACAGAAGCCGAAATGAAAAGCCTTGGTATAGGTAAGTTTGCATCGATTTCAGGTCGTTATTATGCGATGGATCGGGACAAACGCTGGGAAAGAGTACAACTTGCTTATGACGCTGTGAATAATGGTGTTGGACCTAAGTTTAAACATCCAATATCTGTAGTGAAAGCAGCTTATGAAAAAGAGATTTATGATGAATTCGTAGAGCCGTCTGTAATAGTCAATGAAGATGGTCAGCCAGTCGGGCCAGTAAAAGACAATGATGCTATGATCTTTTTCAATTTCAGACCAGACAGAGCAATCCAACTTTCCAAATGTTTTGCAAATGATACTTTTTCTGAGGTCAAACTTCACCCGAAACAAGGTAATTATTTTGTGCAGATGACTCCTTATAGTGAGGAAGTTTATGGTGATATAGCTTTTGCTTCCGTTGATTTGCATAATACGATAGGAGAAGTATTGGCTAGTCATAATAAGAAACAACTTCGTATAGCGGAGACAGAAAAATTTCCGCATGTAACTTATTTTATGAATGGTGGCAGGGAAGAAGAATTCGAAGGAGAAAAACGAATTCTCATCAATTCACCGAAAGTAGCTACTTATGATTTACAACCAGAAATGAGCGCCTATGAAGTAACAGATGCATTGCTTCAAGAATTAGATAAAAAAGAGCTCAATGCAGTCATTTTAAACTTTGCAAACCCGGATATGGTAGGCCATTCCGGGAAAATGGAGCCAACTATTGAGGCAATTGAAGCTGTAGATGAATGCCTTGGAAAAGTTGTGGATAAAATAACTGAATTAGGTGGATCCACCATTATTACAGCTGATCATGGTAATTCTGATGAAGTTGTTACACTTGAAGGGAAACCAATGACAGCTCATACAACGAATCCGGTTCCTATTATTGTGACAAAAGAGGGCGTTACCGTTAGAGATAAAGGAAGACTGGCAGATCTCGCGCCAACGATGCTGGATTTATTAGAAATAGAACAACCAGAAGAAATGACTGGAACATCTTTAATAAAAAAATAAAAAAATGGAGGATTTAATTATGCCTTATATTTCAGAAATATATGCACGCGAAGTATTGGATTCACGTGGTAATCCAACAGTGGAAGTAGAAGTAATTACAGAATCAGGTGCATTTGGAAGTGCATTAGTTCCAAGCGGTGCATCAACAGGTGAATATGAAGCAGTGGAATTACGTGATGACGATAAAGAGCGTTTTCTAGGAAAAGGTGTTTTAAAAGCTGTAGAAAATGTGAATGAAGTTATTGCACCAGAATTGATCGGTGTTGACGTAACAAGGCAGAACATTATTGATGCGATTATGATAGAGCTTGATGATACACCAAATAAAGCAAACCTTGGTGCGAATGCTATTTTAGGCGTATCAATGGCAGTTGCTCATGCTGCTGCATCTTATCTAGGTATTCCATTGTATAACTATCTTGGTGGATTCAACGCAAATGAACTACCAGTACCAATGATGAATATTTTAAATGGTGGGGAACATGCAGATAATAATGTGGATATTCAAGAGTTTATGATTATGCCAATCAGTGCACCAAGCTTTAAAGAAGCAGTACGTGTTGGTGCTGAAGTATTCCATGCATTGAAAAAAGTATTGAAAGATAAAGG
>DATGUH010000096.1:0-15794 GCA_035301445.1 Pseudogracilibacillus sp.
GCGGGCACGGCTTGAGCCTCCTTGCCCCGGCAAGGGGTACGCCGGCGTTTGCCGCGGGAGGGCGATTTTAGCCGGTGGTCATTTAGTTAGCTCACTGTGGGGTCTCAAGACTCGTGCTCCTCGCAAGCTCGTCGCAAATAAACAATGCTGTTCCCTCAGGCGAACAGGACGTTCTAGTGTCGAAGTTGGTGATTGACGTGACCGAACTTAGCCGACCAGGAGTCGCCGCCTTACGTTACAGCCTTTCGAGTTAGATTCCGAAACACAAATGTTTACGAAAGTTATTTGTTAAACGTTCGAATTTTTATTCAATAAACTCAATTATGAAATTGAATCGAAGGTATGACTTATTGATGCTGTTTCCATTCAATCAATGATATGTCCGCAAATTCCTTGATCATTGTGCTAATATGATGCATCAGTGAAAGTCGGTTTTGTTTAACTTGTTCATCTTCGGCCATCACCATATTATGATCAAAAAATGCATTAATGGATTCCTTCATATCTTCTAGTGCACGTAATGCTACCTCGGCATTGTAACACGATTCTGCTTCTTTCAAAATAGCATGACTTTCTTTATATTTATCAAATAAGGCAATTTCGGAATCTGACTGCAATAAGTTTGCTTGTACAGATTGATTAGGGTCTGCTTTTTGTGCAATATTCATTACCCGTATAAGCGCTTCTTGATATGGCTTAAAGTTTTCAGAATGTTTTTTATCTGTTAGTAATAAAGCTTTATCCCTCTTATAGTGGAAAACATCGATATCTTTATTAAGAACAGCCCGGACGACATCTACCTCCAATTTCTCATCCGTTAAAAGGTATGTTGCACGGTCACGGAAGAATTGTACAATCATTTCTATTGTCGATTCATCCGTAGCACCATATACCGCACAAGCCTTCTCTATCAGTAATTCTAGCTTAATCTTCCAATTGTTTGCAAGCAGTATTCGCAATACTCCGGTTGCTTGCCTACGTAATCCATGGGGATCCTGTGAACCAGATGGAATAAGACCTACTGAAAAACAACCAGCAATTGTATCTAATTTATCAGCCATACTGACAACAGAACCTTCTACAGTCTCTGGTAATTTTCCATTAGCTTGTAATGGCAGATAATGTTCACGAATAGCTGTAGCAACCTGTTGATCCTCTCCAAAAATACGCGCATACTTTTCCCCCATAATACCTTGAAGTTCTGTAAATTCATTTACCATATTCGTTACTAAGTCAAATTTGCAAATCTCTGAAGTACGTATGGCAGTTTGTTTTGTTTCCTTATCAACTTCCAGAATATCCAAAATATCATTTGCTATATCTTTAATATGCATTGTTTTTTCATAAATAGTACCAATCTTTTCTTGAAACACAACATTCTTCAATTTATCATTATAAAATTCTATGGATTGCTGTTGGTCTTCCTCATAAAAGAAAACGGCATCCTTAAGACGTGCTCGAAGCACCCTTTCATTACCTCGGATGACATTATCTAACCTTTTATTATCGCCATTTCTTACACTGACAAAGAAAGCAAGCAAGGCATCCTGTTCTTTGTTGAATACCGGAAAATAACGTTGATGTTCTTTCATAGAAGTTATCAGCACTTCTTCTGGCAATTTCAAAAAGTCCCGTTCGAATTCTCCATAAAATACAGTTGGAAATTCAACTAGATTTCTAACTTCCTCTAATAAATCTTGTTCAACTTCGATATGAAATGGTGTTTTTGCTTCGATGTCATGAATCCCTTGTACAATCATTGCTTCTCTTTTTTGAGGATCAGCAATAACATATTGTTTTTCCAACAATGCTTCATAATCAGATGGAGCGGTAATGATAAGTTCTTCTCCTAAAAAACGATGGCCATAGCTTATATTACTTGTTTTGACATCTGCAACCTCAAAAGGAATAACAGTTTCATCATATAGTGCAGTAACCCACCGTATTGGTCGTGGGAATCGATAACTAATATCAGCCCACCGCATTGTTTGAGAAAATTGTAGTTGATCTATCACATTCTTTAATGCAGGTAGTAAATCCTCTGTATTTTTGCCTTCTGTTATTTTGTTAACATATATATATTCCTTACCGTTTTCAGTTTTTGTATAAATATCATCAACTGTTTTGTCTTGTCCTTTGGTAAAACCTATAGCAGCTTTTGTCCATGAGTCATTCTCATCTTTAGCGATGTGAAGTTGTGGTCCTCTCACTTCTTCTTCTATAGTTTTTTGTTCTTTAGCTATGGAGTAGATTAATACAGCAAGTCTACGCGGAGTAGAAAATGTTTGTATACTGCCATAATCCAGATTCTGTTCTTTCAACCAATGATATGTATTAGCTTCCAATTGTTGCTCGGCATCATCTATAAACCTAGCCGGAAGCTCCTCTATCCCAATTTCTAGTAAAACATCACTCATTATTGTACCTCCTTATGTTTCAACAATGGATAGCCAAGTTTTTCTCTTTCTTTTACATAAGATTCAGCAATATGTCTAGCCAAATGACGTACTCTCGCAATATAACCTGTCCGTTCCGTTACAGAAATAACTCCCTTAGCATCGAGTAAATTAAACGTGTGTGAGCATTTTAAAACATAATCATAAGCAGGAAAGACAAGCCCTTTTTTCATCGTAGCTTCAGCTTCCTTTTCATATAATGAAAACAATTCAAATAGCATATCTGTATTTGATGTTTCAAAAGCATAAGTAGAGTGTTCATATTCTGGTTGTAAAAATATATCGCCGACCGTAACACCATCTACCCATTCTAAATCAAAGACATTTTCTTTATCTTGAATATAAGCAGCAAGTCTTTCGATTCCATAAGTTAACTCAACAGCTACTGGATTTGCTTGTAATCCACCAATTTGTTGGAAGTATGTGAATTGTGTTATTTCCATGCCATCTAGCCATACTTCCCAGCCAAGACCAGAAGCACCAAGTGTAGGGTTTTCCCAGTTGTCTTCTACAAATCGTATATCATGCACTAATGGATCGATTCCCAACTCTACTAAGGATTGTAAATACAATTCCTGTATATTTTCTGGCGAAGGTTTCATGATTACTTGAAACTGATGGTGTTGATACAATCTGTTTGGATTTTCACCGTATCTACCATCATCCGGTCTTCTTGAAGGCTCAACATATGCTACATTCCAAGGTTCAGGACCCAAGCTTCTAAGCAATGTCATTGGTGACATTGTTCCTGCTCCTTTTTCGGTATCATATGCTTGCATTAAGAGACACTGGTGGGAAGCCCAATAATTTTGCAAAGTTAAAATCATTTCTTGAATATTCATATAATCTTCCTTTCTTTAAAAAATTAAAAAATCCATCCCTATGTCTACTTATCTCAAAATAAACATAGGGACGGATTTTCACCCGCGGTTCCACCCTAATTGCCTAGTTTTATGGCCGCTTGATTCACTTTTATGCTCCAGGGTGCCTTCCAGTATGTATAACTATTCGGTTTCCAGCAATCCCGAACTCTCTTTAAAGTTCTTTTACAAACTGTTAATCCCTATCAATGCATATATACTTATAATATAAGATACCTAAAAATAATCTTAATTGCAACTAAATTCATTGTAAGCGATCAATTTGATTAAGAAATCGTTTCGACTTTAATGAAAACCCACCAAACTGATCATAGTATTGATCAAGTAAGTTACGTAATAATAGCTCATTCTCCCTTTTAATGGAGATATTACCTATTCGTTCTAAACCGGCATGCATTAAGATAGGAAGTATTTTACTAAATGCTTGGGGAATTTGAACAGCATAGATATCTGAGCTCGAACAATTGGGACATAAGAAACCACCTTCCTGTACCGAAAAAGTATAGGGTGGCTCCTGTCGCGTACAGCGAACACAATAATCAACAACAGGAGCAAACCCACCCGCTTGATACATTTTAAGTTCATACATTATGACAGGGATTGCATAATGTTCATGTGTATTTATATATTGTAATGTTTTTTGTAACTGATCATATAACAATGGCTGAGGGCTTCTCGTTTCTAATATTTTATCCGTAAGTTCAATGATATAAGCAGTGTAAGCTGTCTTGATAATGTCTTCTCTAATATGCCTATGTGAAGCAAGAATTTGCCCTTGTTGTACAGTACTTAATCCTTTTGTCACATAAATTAGAAAGTTAGCCTCGATAAAGTTTTGAGCAACTGCAGTCAATTTACTTTTAGGTTTATTCGCTCCTCTACAAATCGCACTTATTATACCTAGTTTTTTTGTGAAAATTGTTATGATTTTATGTGTTTCTCCGTAATCTCGTGTTTTTAAAACAATACCTTCCATTTGATTCAGCATACACACTCTCCTCAGTATGATATGCTACATGTTTGTATCGGATGTTTCAATTTCTTTATCTTGCTGCTCTTCTTCTTTGGAGTTTACTTCATGTGCATTTTCAATTTGCTTCAACAATAAGTAAGTCTCTATGTTTCCTGTTTGTTTAAATAATGCCCATATTAATTCGTTCACAAGAAACCTTCCTTTCATAATGTTGTCTTTTAGAAAATGTTCTTATTAAGTAGCTTCTCCTTTTTCCAAAATAAGATGAGATTAAAATTTTACCATCATTTTATTCTTTGTCTGAAAATCCATAATCATGGAGCAAATCCGTTCTGTTTCGCCAGTCCTTTTGTACTTTCACCCAAATGTCAAGATAAACTTTTTCACCAAGAAGTTCTTCAATATCCTTTCTTGCTTCTCTGCCAATTCGTTTTAACATTTGTCCCTGTTTACCTATTAGTATCCCTTTTTGGGAGGATCTTTCTGTAACAATGAGTGATTGGATATGTGTTTTCTTGTTATCACGTCTCTCCATGCTCTCAATCATTACATTTATCGAATGGGGAATTTCTTCTTCCGTATAGAACAATACTTTTTCACGAATCAATTCACTCAGCATAAATCTCAGAGATCGGTTCGTTATTTCATCATCCCCATAAAATTGTGGCCCTGCTGGTAAATATTCACGTAAAAGATTTACAAGTGTAGGTACATTGTTACCGTTTAAAGCAGATATAGGAATGACTTCATCAAAATTGACCTTTTCTGTATACGTTTCAATGAGCGCAAATACTTCATCAGGATGAATTAAATCAACCTTATTTATTAAAAGAAATACATGCTGGTGCTGCAATTGAATAAGCTTGTCTAGGATAAATTGATCCCCTTTACCATATCCTTCGTCTGCATTCACCATAAATAATACGACATCTACATCTTGCAGAGTCTGTATGGATGATTCCACCATATAGTCTCCTAATTTTGTTCTCGGTTTATGCACTCCTGGTGTATCAATGAAAATGATTTGTGTATCCTCTTTAGTATATATACCTTGAATTGGATTTCGAGTTGTTTGGATTTTATTACTAATTATTGATATCTTTTCTCCAATAATTTGATTTAGCAGGGTAGATTTCCCAACATTAGGGCGCCCAATCATTGTTACAAATCCAGAACGGTAATCTTTGTTCATAATTATTCCTCCTGATGTTAGATTGAATCATACTATAAAAGAATCTATATTTTAATACTTTCGACAAAACTGTTTAAAATGTTCTGTTAATCGCTATGAAGCGAGCTTCATTATACAAAGTTCATTTGATTAAAAAACTCGTTCTTTTATTGAACGAGTTTCAAGAGTTTTGGCATAAAAATAATCAACCCTATTACAATAGATGTAAAAGCAGATATAAGCACCATAGCAGCCGCCATATCCTTTATAATCTTTGCTTTTTGATGCCATTCCGGCTGTAAATAATCAATCAGTCTTTCCACAATACTGTTCATCAATTCAGTAATAAGTACAATATAAATCATGATAAAAATAATAAGAATTTCTAATGTAGTTAGTGGAAAAATAATACATGCTCCAATTACAAATGCTGCTACAATAATATGAATACGAAAGTTAAGTTCGCGTTTCCACGCTTCTTTAATTCCATTTATTGCAAATGAAAGCCCAATACCATTTTTATTTTTATCGTTCAAGACGATATGCCTCCAAGATGGCATCCTGTTTGCCAAACATAACTGCCTCATTTTCCTTATTATCATGTGTGTAGCCAAGCAAATGTAGAAAGCCATGTATTGCTAAAAAAATGAGTTCTCTTTCAAAAGAATGATTATATCGATCTTTCTGTTCGTGAACTTTCTCTATAGATATTATAATATCCCCCATCATCAACGGCAAATGACTATCCGGATCAACATCTCTTACATGATCCATCTGAAACGAAAGAACATCAGTAGGTTCATTTTTGCTTCGGTATAAATGATTCATTTCCTGAATAACCCCATTTGTGACAATGGATACCGAGAGTTCTACTTCATGATGAATTTTCTCCTGCTTTGCACTGAATGATAATACCTCTATTAGCAGGTTAACTTGTTTATCTGTCAGTTCACCCGTTTGATCTGAAATGTCAATTTGCATCTGTTGTTTCCTCCTTATCGGGATATTGTATTCGAGAATGGAATATGCCTTTCAATGCCTCACAAACAGTTTCCTTTACTTCTCCAAGTTCTTTTAAGGTCAGTGGCGTTTCTGAAAATTGTCCATCCATCATTTTATTATTGACAATTGAACTAACAATTTCATCAATCTTCTCAGGCGATGGTTCTTTTAAGGATCGCACAGCTGCTTCTACTGAATCACAAATAGATATAATGCCCGCTTCTTTCGTAAGTGGCTTAGGTCCAGGGTAACGGAATAAAGCTTCATCAATATTTGGGTTTTCTTGTTTTGCCATATGATAGAAATAACCGACAAGTGAAGTCCCATGATGCTGCTCAGCTATATCAATAATTTCTTTTGGCAATCGATGTTCTTTTAAGTACTTAACACCTTCAGTTACATGACTAATAATGATAGCAGCACTTTTTTCAGGAGTAATAAAGTCATGTGGGTTCCGTATGGCTAACTGATTTTCTATAAAATAATGTGGTCTAAATGTCTTTCCAATATCATGATAATAAGCACCTACCCTTGCCAACAATCCATTTGCTCCAACGGCTTCACATGCCGCTTCACTTAAATTAGCTACCATCACTGAATGATGATATGTACCTGGTGCTTCTGTTAAAATTTTTCTTAACAAAGGTTGATTAGGGTTGGCAATCATTAATAATTTATGGTCGGACAACATACCAAATCCTGTTTCAAAGAATGGCATAACCCCTACAGTAAGAATAGTAGATAGTACTGCTGCACTAATTCCAAAAGCAGTATGTGTTAAATACTCGGTTGAATCAAATTTTTCAAAAGATAGTAATATAAACATCGTAATAATCATAACATTACTTATAGCCATTCCAAAAGCTGTTTTCATTATTTGCATTCTATCTTTACCATTTCTTAACAAAATAATTCCGGTTAACTGGAAAAACAGAAAATAAATACAGGCTTCCATATTTAAAGAACCAGGTATTTGTCCGTTGAATAAAATACTGCCTGTGACAGCATAAATAATTGCCATAATCATGCTAAACCGTTCGAATGTAAGTAGTTTTAAAAGCAGGACTCCTGTTGCCGCAGGTACAATAAAGAACAGCTGATTCAATTGATCCGTGTAAATACTAGCAATTTTCATAATAGTTACATTGAGTAAGCTAATAATGACAATTGTCCAGACAATTCTATAATCTAATTTTTCTCGTTCATATAATCGATTTAATTCATACATGATTGTGGCACAAATAAATAATATAAATATGATGAGTCCAAGTCCAGGCAAAATATTCTTCTCTTGTTGTAATAGACCAACAAGTTTTAATTCATCGTAAATTTCATTTGTAATAATCTGTCCTTCTCTAACAATAATGTCACCACTACTTATGATAACCGGATTTACATCTTTTGCTGCATCATTTCGAGCTTGCATCGTTTTTTCAACGTCAAAAATGGAGTTTTCTACAACAGCAAAATCAACTAGTTCTTCTAATGCATCTTTTGTTTCCTGATCAAGTGTTGCATACTTGATGGAAGATTGTACTTCTTCTTTTGCACTACTAATATTTTCAATTCGAACACCATTATCAAGTACTTTTTGTAAAGTATCTGTAAATATCTTTTTTCCTTGTTCTCTTTCGTCAGAATCTAATCCAACAAGCTGCATGAACACAACATCATTAATGTTGTTAGTTATCTCGTCAGATAAAATATCGTCTAATTTCGACACAATTTCCTCATTACTTAACTTGTCATCAGTATCGTTTTTTGAGTCGTCTTTTGTGTCTTTTTCTGACGTAGATTTATTATTATCTTTTGTTAAAGAATTTATTGCATCAAAAATCTCATCTATATAATCAATTTGATCTTCTGTAATATCTTCTTTGATAGTATACCTATCTTCTACCGATTGAACACTTTCTCTTGTCTTTCGTTCTGTTTCAGTCTCGTTTTCAATGGTAATTGGGGACCGAATGGTATCTTTTGAGCGGTTAAATCGTTCTATCTCATAGGTTTGACTATATACATTATTTAACATAAACAAAAAGAGGAAAACACCAATCACCAAACTTGGAACAACAACCATCATCCATTTAGATTGGTGTTTATATATGGATAAAAAAGCATTCAACCACTTTTTCAAAGTTCATCCCCCCAATAGACTCACTAATTTCTTATATCATTGGTGTCATAGGCTGTTATAATTTTTTGAACTAATGGGTGACGGACGACATCCGATTCCTCCAAATAAATAAACGCTATGTCATCCACATTACTTAGAATTCTCGTCGCAATAATTAGTCCGGACTCTACCCCTTTTGGTAAATCAATCTGCGTTACATCACCATTAATAATCATCTTGGAACCAAAACCAAGCCTCGTTAAGAACATTTTCATTTGTTCAGGAGTTGTATTTTGCGCTTCATCTAAAATAACAAACGCATCATCTAACGTACGGCCACGCATATAGGCAAGTGGTGCAATTTCAATGATTTCCCGTTCTATTAGTCGATTGGTATGTTCAGCACCTAGTACATCGTATAAAGCATCATACAATGGTCGTAAATACGGATCTACTTTTTCTTTTAAGTCTCCTGGTAGAAATCCTAAGCTCTCTCCAGCTTCTACGGCTGGACGAGTTAAAATAATACGTTTCACTGTTCCCATTTTTAATGCTTGAACAGCTTTGACAATAGAAAGGTACGTTTTTCCAGTACCAGCTGGTCCAACACTGAATACTAGGTCATGTTGATTAATAGCATTCACATACACTTTTTGACCAAGAGTTTTTACACGAATGGGTTTTCCTTTTTTATTTTTGGTAATTTCATCTTCGAATAATGTTTCAAATTGATTGATTTTTCCTTCGCGGGCAAGCTTAATTGCATAAATCACATCTCTTTCCTGTATGACTTGTCCATTTTGGATGACCTTTAATAGACTGAGGAGAACTTCTTGTACAAGTTCGACATGATCACCAGACACTTGAATCTTTCCACCACGTGTTGTGATAGTTACATTTAAATGATCCTCGATTCGTCTTAAAAATACGTCATTATTACCGAAAAGTTCTCTCGCCTCATTTGCATCTTCCAATTGTATATTTATTGTCTGTAATTCTTCTGCCATACAGCCGCCCCTTTATCAGCAAAATTAATGTATTTCTTTTGGTTGTGCAATATCTTCTAATACACTAACGTATAAGTTCATTTTAACTTTACCATTGTCTAAGCGTTCATGCAAAACTTTATAATATAAAACTTCCGAATTTTTACCTGCTTTTCTTTTTAAATTACTTTCAATATGATTAATAGCTCTTTCTTTTGCCTCCTCTTTTGTTCCTGGTTGTATGTTATTTGTCATTTCATAATAAATTTTTGTTTTTAATTTTATAGGAAAAGTATAGTTGAAAATTTTTAAAGCATGTGATTTTTCTTCTTTTACATAGTTGGCGTATGGTTGCTTAAATCCCCATACTGGCAATACAAAATCCATTATATCAATGAAATGACGTTCGTATGCTGCACCTGAAAATTGGCTTTCAGATTGTGTTAATGGACTAGTAACGTCCATTTCATACCATGTATTGGCGTATACTTCCCCTTCAGCAGCTACTTTTTGTAATTGCTCTTTATCATCTTCATTTTTATCCTTATCTTCTTCCTCTTCTGCCTCTTTTTCTATCTCACCGGATACAAGTAAGTCCCCTTTCTCTACTATATCATTTACTGCAACTTTACCTACCCCTTTTTTTACGAATATACTTTCAATTTCGCCATTTTTGGAAGCAACTAAATGTCTGTTTGGTAAATCTTCAATACGCTTTTCCTGCTGTTTTTCAATTGCATCAATATGGTAGGTTGTCCCTTTTTTACGAATACCAATGTACATTAATTCAGGCATCTCATGTAAAACATGTTGTTGAATTAAATCAATATCCAGTGTATTAAAAGTCCATGCACCTTCATAAAGGCCTTCTTTTTCTAATTTTTCACGGATATTCAACTCTGTTTCTTCACTCACACCACTTATCTCCATTTTCCAGGCAATATTAGCTAGGCCAAATAAAAATATAATGCATAAACAAATCGTTACAATCATTACTTTATTAGACCACAACTTTTTTGCAGTAGGAAATAAACCTTTAGGAGAATCTATTTTTATAAGTTCATAAGTTGTGTCTTGTATAAGCCTTTTTACATTTTTTAAATCATGTAAATAAATAGTGCCCATACAAATATCTTGTGCAATTTTTCTTACGTTCATTACCGTAATATTATTCGTTGCACACTGTTTCAAAAAATGTTCAGGGTGCTTCCCCTTAATATGAATGGTAACATAACCTACTATTACATTTGCCTGCTGATATTTCATAGCTCCTCCTTTTCATGATAAAAAGGTAATATCATACAGTTCACCTTTTATCAACAATTCATCTTTTAACATTACTTGTAGAATTAAATTCTTTCCCGTCATATTAATTGTATTATTTCCAGATTTGATAATGATTTTTTCTTTAGAAAAGTGCTCCAGCGTATAAACATTCTCTATGATGATCTGCTCATTTCCTTTAATCGTCATAATTGGCTTATCGGTATGTGTGGAAGGAAAAAAGATACTTGGTTGACTTAACGGTTTCATAAGCTGACGGAATGGTTTCATTCATATATTCCTCCTTCAGTCTATAAATATGGTTTGAAGATGAAATACAGAACAAAAAACCATCTATTCTCTGTATAAAAAGAGAATAGATGGTTTTATTTTAATTTCTACGTTCACTTATAATGCTACGATATGGCTTTAAACCTCTTGGCGGACCTAATACTTCTGACATAATCATGCCTTGAACAAGACCTTTTCGATTGGTAAGACTTTTTACGTCTATATTTGCAACTTCACGAGAAGAATGGTTTGTTGTTCGTAATTTACTTTTATCTTTTACAACTTTATCAACTTTCTCATCAGTATTTGTTGCGTATTCATGCTGTACTTCTTTTTTTAATTGTTCATATTGTTTTCTTTGCTGTTCCGCCAGATTTTCACTTGGTTTTGTTTGCTCATATTGAT
The DNA here is from genome assembly GCA_035301445.1 of Pseudogracilibacillus sp. Taxonomy (GTDB): domain Bacteria; phylum Bacillota; class Bacilli; order Bacillales; family Amphibacillaceae; genus Pseudogracilibacillus. Next base: position 11,545 of record DATGUH010000096.1, read on the forward strand.
TCGTTATTTCTTCAAATGCATTTTCAACTCTCTCTACCATTCGACCAAGAATCGGGCCCTGTCGATCTGAAGTGGGAGATGAATCTTGTTTGTTAGGCTCATAATTCGTCCGACTTGTTTCTTGCTTTGGTAATCCAGCATTTGTATGGCTTGTTCCCTGTTTTGATGGGCCATAATTTGACGGTCTTGACTGTTGTTTTCTCTGCTCTGTTTGATTACTTTTCGTTGAGCGGGAAAACAAATTGATAATCCCAAAAACAACAATAGCGATGATGAATAAATTATCAAATATAAAGTCTAAGAAATTCATACATTATTGACCTCCCTGCTGTTAAAAATCATTTAACTCGTAATCCAGTTTTTAAAACAGCTTATTATTCATCATCTTTTTCATGCTCATGGTCTTCATCTTTTTTGGACACTTTACCAATCATATCTCGCATATCTGTATCTGCATTTATGTTTTTGTAATTCAAGTAGTCCATCACACCCATATTACCGGAACGTAGAGCCTCAGCAAGCGCTCTAGGCACTTCTGCTTCTGCTTCGATAACATTTGCGCGCATTTCTTCAACTTTAGCAGTCATTTCCTGCTCAAGCGCAACAGCCATTGCACGACGTTCTTCCGCTTTTGCTTGTGCAATATTCTTATCAGCTTGTGCCTGATCTGTTTGTAATATAGCACCAATGTTTTTACCGATATCGACATCTGCAATATCAATAGACAAAATCTCAAATGCCGTTCCAGAATCCAGCCCTTTGGCTAAAACAGTATGTGAAATAGAGTCTGGGTTTTCCAATACTTGCTTATGAGATTCAGAGCTACCTATCGTACTAACAACCCCTTCACCAACACGAGCGATGACTGTTTCTTCACTAGCTCCCCCGACAAGTCGGTCAATATTAGCACGAACTGTTACTCTTGCCAGAGCTTTCACTTCTATACCATCCATTGCAATACCTGCAATAAAAGGTGTTTCGATTACTTTTGGATTAACACTCATTTGTACAGCTTCTAAAACATTACGACCCGCAAGATCAATCGCTGCACATCGTTCAAATGATAACGAAATATTCGCACGATGCGCTGCAATTAGTGCATTAACGACTCTGTCAACGTTACCCCCTGCAAGGTAGTGACTTTCTAGTTGATTAGTCTTTACATCCAGACCGGCCTTATATGCTCGAATCAGTGGATTAATAACTCTAGAAGGAATAACCCGGCGCAGCCGCATCCCTACTAATGTAAATAAACCAACTTTCACACCTGCAGACAATGCACTAATCCAAAGCGCAACTGGTACAAATGTAAATAAAATGACTAGTGCGATTAATATTAGTGCTATCACAATAATTGGTGTCACTTGAAATAAATCCAATAGAATAGCCTCCTCTTTTTATTCATTCACTTTTCGTACAACAACTCTGTTTCCTTCAACATTAATCACTTTAACATGTGAATCTTTATCTATAAATGCACCTTCTGAGACGACATCAATTCTTTCATCACCATATAGCATTGTTCCTGCTGGTCTCATCCCAGTCACTGCTGTTCCATAAGCACCGATTAGTTCTGTTCGTTCATCAGAGGAGACGTAGCCGAGTTCAGTAGTAGTACGGTCGTTTAATACAATTTTTTTCATAAAACCTCTTTCCATACCTACCCACTTGAACAAAATAATAGCTGCAAAAATAGCTATAATACTTGCTATGGAAAGACTAAATGCCATCTGTACGACATCGTAACCTGCCATAAATAGTGAGGCTATTATTGAAGCTACTCCTGTGGCCCCTAAAATACCACCAGAAACAAAGAACTCTAATACTACAAGTATAATACCTGCTATTAAAAGTATAATCGTTTCCATCCCTGCAAGTCCAGCAATAAAATGACCGTAAAAGAATAACCCCAATGCAATTAAACCCATTGAACCAGCAACACCAAATCCTGGTGTATATATCTCTGCAATTAAACCAAGGCTTGCCACTGATAATAAAATAGGAATAACGACAGGGCTCGTAACAAATCGAGCAATACTTTCGGCAACTGAAACATTTGCTTCTTTAATGGTAGCATTAGAAAAATTTAACTTATCAAGTAATGCATCCCTGCTATTGATGACTTCCTTGCTGTAATCAACTTTTACTGCATTATTAGGTGTCAATGTTAAGTATTCACCTTTTGGGGCACCAAGTTTTGGCAAGTCTATATTTGGATCTGCCATTGCTTCAGCATATAAAGGATCTATCCCTTGTGATTCAGCAGCACTCTTCATCGCTGCAACCCATGCGGATTGTGCCTTTTTATCAGCTGCCTTCCCATCACTAGTAATTACCCCACTAGCTCCCATTGTAGCATTCGGTTTCATATAAATTTCATCTGTGTTAAGGGCAATATATGAACCAGCGGACAGTGCTTCGTTTACGATAAATGCGGTAGACGGAATCTCCAATTCCTGCAGTTGTTTGCCAATTTGACCAGCAGCATCAACTCTTCCTCCAGGCGTATCAATTTCAAAAATAATATGGTCTGCACCTATTTCATAAGCTTCGTTAATAGATCGAGTAATAAATGCTTCCAATCCTCTTTCTACTTCATCTTCGACCGGAATGATAAAGACAAGCTCTTCCTTATTTTCCTCATCATTTGCCTGCACATCGTCAGACCAATAAACTGATAGCAAACAGAATAAAATAATGGACATTAAGATGAAAAAGGAGTTTTTAAATTTGAACAAAATATCATCTCCTTGTCCGTTTGACAGCGCATACTCTATAGATAAATCTATCGTATCATAATTTCATAACATAATCATTAAAAAATGAAATTTCACATATTTATTATTGTAGAAGGCTAGTATGAAGATACAATATATTTATCTTATAACATTAAAAAAATCCTTTCCATTCCATTTGGTAAAATGGGATAATAGAAAAGGATTTTCACAATTTTATTTCTAATGAAGAATGTTAACTTAAATATTCCTGAACTAGTTTCTGAACTTTGGATCCATCGGTTTTGCCTTTTACTTTAGGCATCACTTGCCCCATTACTTTTCCAAAGTCCTTTTTTGATGTGGCGTTGACTTCACTGATTGTCGTTTTAACAATCTCTGCTAACTCCTCATCACTTAGTTGTTCTGGCATATAGGCTTGTAAGATTTTTATTTCATCTTCTAGCTTTTTTGTTAAATCTTCTCGTCCAGCTTCTTGAAACTCTTTTATAGAGTCGGTTCGTTGCTTCATTTCCCGAGAGAGGATAGTTAGTTCTTCATCTTCGGACAATTCATGCACACCGAGTTGTATTCTTTCATTCTGTAAAGAAGCCTTAATCATACGAATGACACTAAGTTTCAACTTTTCTTTCGCTTTCATTGCTTGTTTCATATCTTCATTTAATCTTTCAATTAGTGACATTTCGTACACCTTCTTTAAAATTTACGTTTTTTAGCTCTTGCAGCTTCAGATTTCTTTTTACGACGCACACTCGGTTTTTCGTAATATTCACGCTTACGATATTCAGATAATGTACCACTTTTAGATACATCACGTTTGAACCGGCGCAGCGCATCTTCCAAAGATTCATTTTTTCGAATTCGAGTTGTATTCGACATACAATTTCCCTCCCTCCGGAGTAAAAACAATTTCAGTTAGACATATCAGTTGATAAGCAAATATATGTCTATCAGTCATTATATTATATCAAGTAGTTCTGGTCAACACTAATAGTGTGTAAGATAGATATTTTTTAATTATTTTTTTGATACAATTTCATAAATCAATAACATGATGCAAAATCTTAACATTAATATCTGCTTGAGTGATGCATCATCTGAGCTGTTAACATGTTCACCATATTTATATAAAAAACGTCAGTGAATTTCCTCCATCTATCTCAGTGAATTAAAATCGATAAATGATATTCACTAACGTTCCTCTTAAATTTGTACGCAAGAAACAACTTATTCGTATAAATTATATATCAAATAAGAGTTTTGTTTATATTTTAATTACACATTTATTTTATACATTTAAACTATACAGATATGCCATCCTCGACTTTTACAAATACACCTTTATTAATTGGGTAACCTGGTTCGGTAATTTTTACACGAATAATAGATCCAATCATATCTGGCGTGCCTTCAAATTCAACTTTCATATAGTTATCAGAATACCCAACAAGTTTTCCTTCTTTTGAGCTTTTTTCTTCTGGAATTACTTCAAGTACGTCGCTCTCAAATTCGGAA
>DATGUH010000097.1:0-10959 GCA_035301445.1 Pseudogracilibacillus sp.
AAATAACCATCATCAATGAGTGCGCCTGGGGCAAGTTTTTCAAAGCCGCCGACAGAATTAGTATTCGCGACTAGAAATAACATAATATCGCCCTCATACACTTGGTCATCATATTCAATCGTCGTAGAAACTGGTTTTAAAGATGGCAGTTTTTCTATGCCTTTTATATAGTAAGCCAGTTGACCGATTGCAGCTTTCATTTTACTCGGCACATCATAGGTTAATTCTGTTAAGTCTCCCCCACCAGCTATGTTTACAAAATAATGATCATTCACCTGCCCAATATCAAGCGGTTTTACATTATTTTCATCAAGAATGATATTGACAGCTTTTTTGATGTCACGTGGAATAGCTAAGGCTCTCGCAAAGTCATTTGTAGTCCCTGCTGGAATAATACCAACACGTGGTCGATGTTCATGTGGCGCAATACCTTTAATTACTTCGTTGATTGTGCCGTCACCACCTGCTACTATTACAAGATCAAATCCACGCTCAACTGCAGTAGATGCCGCTAACGTCGCGTCTCCTTCACCAGTTGTTGCATGGGCTGATGTCTCATAGCCAGCAGTCTCAAAACGTTCGAGCACTTTAGCTAGCTCTTTTTTAAATAATTCTCGTCCTGAAGTAGGATTATAAATAATACGTGCTTTTTTCACAAAAAGGTGCCCCCTTTTAAGTAAAAACGCGAAACATAATAAAGTGAATGATTGATAAGTACCTATTATTTAGAAACAATGGAACGATACTGTTTTATCTATGCGAATAAACAGTAAAGTCCATTGTCACCAATTACAATTATCTTTTTTCTATTTCTTCTTTCAAAATTTGATTAACCTTTTGTGGATTAGCCTGACCTTTTGTTTCTTTCATCACTTGTCCAACTAAAAAGCCTATTGCTTTATCTTTACCATTTTTATAATCTTCAATGGATTGTTCATTGTTATCCAGTACTTTACCGATGATTTCTTTCAACTGACCTTCATCAGAAATCTGGACGAGTCCTTTATCTTTCACAATTTTCTCCGGGTCGCCGCCATTTTCAAGCAACTCGGTAAATACTTTTTTCGCAATCTTAGAAGATATGGTTCCATCTTCAATCAACTTCACCATTTTGGATAAGGCCTCTGGCGTAATGGCTAAGTCATGGAGTTCCTGATGGTGCTTGTTTAAATAGGCAGATAAATCACCCATAAGCCAATTGGCAACAAGTTTTGCATCGCCACCATGGTCAACAGCTGCTTCAAAAAAGTCCGCCATTTCTTTCGATGCTGTAATCACACCGGCATCGTAAGCAGACAATTCCATTTCCTCGACATAACGTTGTTTCCGGGCATCTGGCAACTCTGGAATTTCAGCACGGATTTTTTCTTTCCATGCTGCATCAATTTCAAGTGGCACGATATCTGGATCTGGGAACAAACGGTAATCATCCGCACTATCTTTGATACGCATTAATGTTGTTTTCTTCGTCTTTTCATCATAACGACGAGTTTCTTGCTCCATTTTACCGCCTTCGGATAAAATTTTCGCCTGACGTTTTTCCTCATATTCTAGGCCACTTTTCACAAAGGCAAAAGAGTTTAAGTTTTTCAATTCTACTTTTGTGCCAAACTCCTCTTGACCCTCTGGGCGTAGGGAAATGTTGGCATCACAACGAAGAGATCCTTCTTCCATTCGTACATCGGAAACTCCTGTATATTGTATAATACTTTTTAATTTCTCTAAATATGCATAAGCCTCATCAGGTGTACGAATATCCGGGTCTGACACAATTTCAATCAACGGCGTACCTTGGCGGTTATAATCCACCAAAGATCCATCTGCGGTATGGGTTAGCTTACCCGCATCTTCTTCCAAATGTATTCTTTCAATACCAATTTTCTTTTTCTTTCCGTCTACTTCAATTTCAATCCAACCGTGTTCCCCAATTGGTTGTTCGTCTTGTGAAATTTGATAAGCAGCTGGATTATCTGGATAAAAATAATGCTTTCTATCAAATACTGTCTCATCTGCAATGTCACAGTTTAATGCCATGGATGCCTTCATTCCATAATTTACTGCTTCCTTATTCAAAACAGGTAATGTCCCTGGATATCCTAAATCTTTTGGATTGATATTTTCATTTGGTTCATTTCCAAATTTGTTTGGGCTGGAAGAAAATATCTTTGAATCTGTCTTCAATTCAACGTGGACTTCCAAGCCGATAATGGTTTCAAATTTCATTGTTCACTACCCCCAATTGTTGGAAGCTTTTCTGTATATCCTGTCGCTTGCTCGAATGTGTAGCCAGCACGGTACACAGTTGATTCATCAAAATGATTACCAATCAACTGAATGCCTAACGGAAGACCTGACTTCGTAAATCCTGCAGGAACAGATAAGCCGGGAACACCAGCCAAGTTAACAGAAGTGGTTAAACGATCATTCATTTGTGTTACTTGTTTATCTGGTGTCTCATTTAATTTAAATGCTTCTTGAGCAGTTGTCGGTCCAAGTATTAAATCATATTCCGATAATGTTTGCTTAAATTCATTCGTAATGATCGTACGAACCTTTTGTGCTTTACGGAAATAAGCTTCATTCCATTCTCCTGAAAGCATTGCAGTTCCAAGCATAATACGGCGTTTTACTTCTTTGCCAAATCCTTCTGTACGTGATTGCTTGTACATATCAATCATACTTTCAGCAGACTCCGCCCTATGTCCATATCTCACACTATCATAACGTGCCATAGCAGAGGCACTTTCTGCACTGGAAATAATGTAATAAGCGGATTCAGCATAAGCAACATTAGGCATATCTACTTCTTCACATACTACACCTAATGATTCAAAAACTTTTACCGCATTATTAACTGCTTCACGTACTTCTTCGCTAATCATATCCGTCATAAATTGTTTTGGTACCGCTATTTTTAAGCCTTTAACATCTTCTTTTAACGATGCTGAATAGTCAGGTACAGCTTGTTTACTGCTCGTTGCATCATTCACGTCATGTCCAGCAATTGCTTGAAGTACACGCGCGTTATCTGCAACAGTTCTCGTTATAGGTCCTGCTTGATCAAGAGATGGAGCCATTGGAACAAGTCCATAGCGAGAGACAAGGCCATATGTAGGCTTCATACCTGTCACACCACAAAATGCTGCCGGTTGACGGATAGAGCCGCCAGTGTCTGAACCGATAGAAAAAATTACTTCTCCAGCGGCAACAGAAGCTGCAGAACCTCCACTCGATCCACCTGGAACATGGTCTGTATTCCATGGATTTTTTGTTTTCTGAAATGCAGATGTTTCAGTAGTAGAGCCCATTGCAAATTCATCTAGGTTTACTTTTCCTACAGAAACAGCACCCGCTTCATTCAATTTTTCAACGATAGTTGCATCATATAAAGGATCTGTAAAATTTTCTAGCATTTTACTTGCACAAGTAGTGCGCGTTCCTTTGGTGACTATATTATCTTTAATGCTTACAGGAATTCCGGCCAAACTTTTTCCTGTTGCTTGTCCCTCATCCACTGCTTTTGCATTTTTTAGAGCTTCTTCCTCTGTTACGGTTAAAAAAGCCTGTATATCGTTATCTACAGCCTTGATTTGTTTTACCGACATATCCGTAAGTTCTTGAGCCGAAATCTCTTTTTTATCAAGCATTTCTTCAAGTTGGTTAATTGAATATTTATGTAAGGACATATTTTCGCCTCCTTAGTCCATAATGGTTGGTACTTTAAAGTGTGCGCCATCGTGTTCCGGTGCATGTTCAAGTGCAGCATCACGCTCTTCCCATTTCACCGGGATATCTTCGCGTAATACATTTGTTAATTGATTGCCGTTCGTTGTCGCTTTCACATGATCAGTATCTATTTTTGTTATTTTTTCAGTGTAAGAAATAGTGTCATTCAAATCATCTAATAAACTTGCCACTTCATCATCTGCAATATATAATCTTGATTGATCCGCAATGTGAGCAAGTTTTTCCTCTGTCAGTTGAGCCATGATTTCACCTCCGGAATTATTATTACACGATTAATTTACATTCTATTGTTGCTCTTTTTATATGCTTTAACACTCTTGATGATAACAGAAAATCTGTCAAACAGGCAACTTATAGCCTCTTTCTATGAGGTAATCACATTGCTTATTAAGCAAAAAAACGCATGAACACTCCAAATATTTTTAGAATGTCATGCGCATTTTATTTCTTCTATTTATGCAATTCTTCCATCGTTTTATCAAAGTGATCTGTCATTACTTCATCTGGTTTACCCATCTTACTAATAACGATAGTGACAATTAAATTTAGGAAGAAGCCTGGTACCATTTCATACAAGTCAAAAATGCCACCAGAGAGGAAGTCTCCCCAAATAATAACAGTAGTTGCACCTACGATAATCCCCCATAACGCCCCGTTTCTAGTAATTCCTCGCCAGAAAAGAGACAAAACGATAATTGGTCCAAAGGAAGCTCCGAAACCAGCCCAGGCATAACTAACAAGATCCAGTACTTTACTATCCGGATTCGTTGCTATGATTCCAGCAATAAGTGCAATAGCGACAGTAGCAATTCTACCAACCCACACCAATTCCTTGTCAGAAGCTTTTTTTCTAAAAAATCCTTTATAAAAATCTTCAGCAACCGCTGAGGATGACACAAGGAGTTGTGAGTCAACAGTACTCATGATTGCAGACATAATGGCTGCTAAAATAAGCCCTGCCACTAATGGATGGAATAATACTTGTGCAAAAACGATAAAGATTGTTTCTTCATCGGCTAGCACTTGTATACCATCTTCCATTATCACTTCAATACCTTGTGCTGAAAAAATGGATGCATCCGCAGAAGCGACATACGCAAAACCGACAAAACCAGTAAAAATCGCTCCATACAAGCCAAGAATCATCCATGTCGTACCAATGAATCTGGCTACTGGTACATCTTTTGCAGATCGCATCGCCATAAAACGTACGATAATATGCGGCTGACCAAAATAGCCTAGCCCCCATGCTAGTGATGAAATAATCGCTATAGCACCAACGCCTTTAACCATACTTAAGTGGTTTATATTTAATTCTCCAACGGCTTGCACCGTTTCACCCCAACCTCCAAAAGCACTTATTGCAGCGATTGGAGCAGCTATTAAAGCTAATAACATCAAGGTTCCTTGGATAAAGTCCGTCCAAACAACTGCTAAAAAACCACCGAGGAAAGTATAAGATACGACCACTAAGACCCCAATCCAAAGCGCCCATTGGTATGATAAGCCAAAAGATGATTCGAACAACTTCGCTCCTGCAACCATCCCTGAAGATGTATAAAATGTAAAAAACACTAAAATGACTATTGCCGAAATAACACGAAGAGCTCGAGATTTATCATTAAAACGATTTTCCAAAAAATCAGGAATCGTAATAGCATTATTGGATACTTCAGTATATACACGCAGTCTTCTAGCAATAAATTGCCAGTTTAAAAATGCACCTGTAGCAAGCCCGATACCTAACCAGGATTCCGAAATACCAGAGGCATATATGGCACCTGGTAGAGCAAGCAATAACCAACCACTCATATCGGACGCACCGGCACTAAGCGCAGCTACTGCAGGACCTAATGACCTGCCACCGAGCACATAGTCAGATAAATCTGTTGTTCGGCGATACATGTAGACACCGATTAACAACATTCCAATAATATACACTATGAAAGTGACTAATGTTGTTACGCTCAATTTGATTTACTCCTTTCTGTGAACATTGTAATAATGGATAATATTACTAATAAAGGCATTGGAACAAACAGCCAAAATAACGACCAACCTGAAATGGCGTGCTCCATTTATATTCCCTCCTTCCTATATATTGAGTTAGTTAAGTATACCATAACCAAACTCGCAACACATCGTAGCGCTTTCACAAAATATTTTTTATTTTTTATGTCTGGACCATAGTTAATGAAACCATTAGGTGATGAAATAATAATTTAAACGATGGAGCGTGAAATTTTCACATAAAAAACCCGCTGAACTATCAGCGGGGTAAAATTATATTTTTAAAGCATTTCTGAAGTTGTTTTTCCTTGCATATGGTGAATTAAATAATCAGGTCCACCTGCTTTAGAATCTGTTCCCGACATATTGAAGCCACCAAATGGATGGTATCCAACAATTGCTGCAGTACAACCACGGTTGAAGTAAAGGTTCCCTACGTGGAAATCTTCACGAGCTTGTTCTATATGCTCCCGATTATTTGTAATGACAGCTCCTGTTAAACCATATTCAGTATTATTGGCGATTTCGATTAGTTCATCGAAGTTTTTCCCTTTTGTCAACCCAACAACAGGGCCAAAAATCTCTTCCTGCATGATGCGTGCATTTGGATCAACATTTCCAAATACTGTAGGCTGTACAAACCATCCTGTTGAGTTATCAGCAGTACCACCTGCTAAGAGTTCGCCTTCTTTTTTACCAATTTCAATATAACCAGTAATTTTATCATATGCTGCTTGATCAATGACCGGTCCAGTATAATGCTTATCTGGAGTAGGGTCTCCTGCAGTCGTTTCTTTTGTTAATTCAGTAACTCGTTTCTCTACTTCATCATAAACGTCTTCATGAATTACTGCACGTGAACAAGCTGAACATTTCTGACCAGAAAAACCAAATGCTGAAGCAACAATAGATTGGGCTGCAAGTTCAAGATCAGCATCTTTATCAACTACGATTGTATCTTTACCGCCCATTTCAATAATTGTACGTTTCAACCATTTTTGGCCTTCTTGCACAACAGCAGCACGTTCAAAAATGTTTGTTCCAACTTCACGTGAACCTGTAAAGCTAACAAAACGAGTCAGTGGGTGCTCTACTAAATAATCACCGACTTCTGAACCTGGGCCTGGAATGTAGTTTACAACACCTTTAGGCATTCCTGCTTCCTCTAACACTTCCATTAGCTTATAAGCAATAACTGGTGTTGTACTTGCAGGTTTCAGAAGTACTGTGTTACCTGTCACCATGGATGCAACCGTTGTTCCTGCCATGATTGCAAATAAGAAGTTCCATGGTGAAATCACTAACCCAACTCCTAATGGAATATAATCGAAACGATTATTCTCAATCGGACGACTTTCCACATGAGAACCGTCTTTTAATGCAAGCATTTGACGTGCATAATATTCCATGAAGTCAATTCCTTCTGCTATGTCAGCATCCGCTTGTCCCCATGGCTTACCGCCTTCTTTAACAATCCAAGCACTAAATTCATGTTTACGACGTCGTACAATAGCGGCAGCACGGAATAATATGTCTGCACGGAAAGCCGGATTTGACTTTCTCCACCATGAAAAGTTTTCATGAGCTGCTTGCATAGCTTGTTCAGCAATTTCTTTGTCTGCTTTTGATACAGTCCCAACAACTTCATCCTTATTAGCTGGATTAACAGAAACAATTTTTGCTTCCGTAGTTACACGTTCGCCATTAATAATTAATGGATATTCTTGACCAAGTTCGCTTTCCACTTGTTTTAAAGCTGCTTCAAATTCTTGTCTGTTTTCTGGAATATCAAAATCTGTAAAAGGTTCATGTTTGTATGGTACAACCATGTTTATTCCTCCTCAAAATTTATATAGTATGCATTCCCGATTATCCTACAAGTTAATCCTCTTCACCTTGATGGATAGCTCGAAACTGCAAACTATTCTTGTAAAAATCATAGTAATCTGAAATAGAAAAAATCAATATCAATTGACTGTGTAACTCCATTTTTTCATCCATGTTTGATAGATCAACCATCGTTATTTCTTTAATCTTATTCATACGGTAATGAAGCGTATTTGGATGGATAAATAGTGCTTTGGCAGTACGAGCTACCTTTGCATCCATTTTTAAGTAATACCAAAGTGTTCTTAGTAATGCACTGTTATTGTTGATATCATGCTGCATTAGTTTGAGCAATTTTTCATTTCTATATTGTTCGGCTATATTCTTCTTATACATCAGCTTAGCATAACGATATATACCTAATTCTTTGAAGTGAATAATCTTCTTATCTATACTGTCTAAAAAGATCATCGTTTCAATAACTTCCAATGCCTCAATATAACTCCGACGCATTGTATTTATTTTATCATAAGTACTGCCTACACCAACGTAAAGAGAAGACATATCTTTCTTTTCTATCGATGCTTCTACCTGATATATAAACTGCTCTGTTTTTATTTGGGTATTACTTCTATCTTCCCCATGAATTATTCCAATAATCTCCGTACCTTTACCAAGATAAAAATGAAAACCTTGCTGCTCTAGTACAGATTTAACTTGCTCTAATAAATGAACATAGCGAGCATCCAACACTGAATAGACCACGACATTGAATACCTTTGGAATAATGAACCCCACTGTTTTGGCAACTTGAAATATTTCTGCTTCATTCAAGTACTCATCATTCATTAATCGCCAAATAAAGCCTTGCTTTTGGTTAGTTTCTTGATGATGTTGTTGATGCAAGTTTTTGGCTAAGTAAGGAGCAATATTCGTCAACAATTCCAATGCGTTTGGATCAACCTGTTCATCTTCGTACAACCATAAATAACCATAAATCTGCGCACGCCATTTTAAGCTAATAACAATTCGTTCATAAAAGTGAATGTCTTCCATTCGTCCGACCCGAATTGGTCTATCTTCTTTTGCTAATCTGTCAATGATGCCCTCTCTTTTCAATCGTTCTATGACATAAAGAGGACAACGTTTGGCTAATATAGTCTTCTGTTGCACAGGGTCAAATGATTGAGTGATAGGTGAACTATAAGCTACAAGTTCAAATTGATCATTTTCAATAATGATTGCTTTTTGTAAATAAGCACTAAGTTCCTCTGCTAACTGATGATTGTCTTCTATTTGATAAAGTTTTTCTATTTTGTGCATCTGAACCACCTCCTCATTCGGTATTGCCGTACAAGTTCTTTCCTTATTGTACTAAGATTTAGAAGTTGAGTCCAGATGCTGTTAAGCAGCACTTACCTTTATTTTAGTCGTTGAAACTTTTACTTTCAATAGGATGGAAGCATAAAGATATATCACAATCATTGTGTATCATACACAACAGGTTCTACTTTTCATATAATATGAATCAACTTCATAAGTAAATAGCAGGAAACAAAATCCGAACATTATATTTTTGCTTTAGAATGGCTTTCACTGCAGGCGGACGCTTTAACTTCATAACAGCTCAAGGGCGACATCTGTTCAAGAAGAACACTTTCACAGTGTCTACTTTGCCGCGGGCACGGCTTGAGCCTTCTTGCCCCGGCAAGGGGTACGCCGGCGTTGCCCGCAAAGGGCGATTTTAGCCGGTGGTCATTTAAACCGCTCACTGTGGGGTCTCAAGACTCGTGCTTCTCGCAAAGCTCATCGCAAATATACAATGCTATTCCCTCATGCGAACAGGACATTCTAGTGTCGAAGTTGGCGATTGGCGTGACCGATTTTAGCTGACTAAGAGTCGCCGCCTTACGTTACAGCCATTCAGCGTTAAATTCCTAAACTCAATTGTATAAACGTTCGGATTTTCATTTAAAATATGCCATTAAGAAATTGATACAATATTTTAGTTTTAAGCTTTTACCTTTTACTAATATATGTGAACGGTTGGGTCTTCTTCTCCTGCTTTTCTAAATATGAGACTCTCTTCCCCGTCACTCGATGATATCGTTACTTCAATATCATAATCATTTGGGAAAATTTCTTTCACTTGTCCGTAAACATATTGAGTAAACCCAATCACTTCCGCCTGCCCAAAAAATTCAATTGGTAATTCTAACGATAACTTCTGTAAGTTTTCATCAACATAAAATCCAGTACCAGCAACTCCTACATAGTTTGGAAAATAGGTTGCTACTTTCTCACCAAAAGTTGATACTTTTTGAAAATCATCATTATGTTTTTCTTCTGCCTCGTCTGACGGAAACAGCACATTATCTTCCTTAAGATTTTCCCAATCACCAATTTTATTTTCATCTTTCTTCACTAACGTTTTAGCAATAAAGTCACCTGGTACCGGTGAGGATTGTTCTTCTTCTTGGAACAGCCCTATCATAATTGGTACATTTTTCAATTCATCAATACGTCGTACTTCTTCCAATACTTCTTCAGCGACTCTTTGACCTTCTTCCATTACTTCCTTTTTTGGAATATCTTCAAAGTAATCATCGCCATTCTCTTCTACTTGAAAACTATATTGAGATTTTAGAGCAATGCCAATTGACACGCCTACTAAATCAACACTATCGTCATCATTCTTTTTTAAATAGTTTTGTTCAAGTACATGGGAGAACACACGTGGATTCTCTCTAAACTCTTTTTCTTTTTTCTTTTTTTTCTTCTTATCTTTCGCATCAGATGGTTTCAATTCATCTACGTCCGGATTCAATGATTCCACAAGAGAAAAAATGTAATCTTCTGTCAAATACTGTCCCTCTTCATAGACATATTTATCTGGGGAAAAGTATTCCGTAGAATGACGTCTCAGTCCTTCTTCCATTTCATTAATATCTAATCTATTCGTAATCTGGTTCTTTATCGCACCACGTGCCGCACTTGGTTTGTAAGGGAGCACCATTTTATATTGATCACCAGATAATGATTGATTTGGAATGATAGATACTTCCGTTTCTGTTTCTTCTTCAGGTTGTTGAATAACTTCTTCTTGTTTTTGATTGGAACAACTAGCTAATAACAGAGTTGATCCAAGTACCAGAAGGAGGAATCGCTTCATGCTTCCACCTCTTTCATTTCTTCTTTAAATGTTTCTTCATCCCAGATTGTAATACCTAATTTCTGGGCTTGTTCAAACTTAGACCCTGCTGACTCTCCGGCAATAACTAGATCTGTATTACTGCTCACACTACCAGTGACATTCCCACCATATTTTTCAATAAGCTGTTTTGCTTCTTTACGGGTATAATAATCCATTTTACC
>DATGUH010000098.1:0-10217 GCA_035301445.1 Pseudogracilibacillus sp.
GCGCCTGCCAGTTTAAATCCTTTATTTTCAAATCTTGCTACGATTTCTCCAATAAGTCCTCGTTGTACACCATCTGGCTTAACCATAATAAATGTTTTTTCCATATGCATAACTTCTCCCTTATTATTTTAGTGTTTAAAATTTTATTGTCTTTAAAATCTTATCAAACTATTTCATATAACTCAAAAAATAACTTATGAGCGACGTTTTCCAATAAAAGCTGCTATCATTTGTAATGTTTTTTTAGAAGAATGATCATGAAGCATCTGTATATCGTTCAATGATTTTTCTAAATATCGATTGCTTAACTGATAAGAGCGTTCCACCGCATCGGACTGATGCAATTTTAGTAAAAGTGGGGCAATAGCAGTTTCATCGATTACATCATATGTTCTAAATGTTTCTTCAAGGATACCCTTGAAAGTATCATCTTCCATCGCAAATAAGATAGGTAATGTAATATTCCCTTGCATCAAGTCACTGCCAGCAGGTTTCCCAAGTTGTTCAGTCGAAGCAGTAAAGTCTAATAAATCATCGATAATTTGAAAAGACATACCAACATGATATCCATATCGATATAACCTTTTGGCATCCTTTGTACTTGCACCTGCTGCAACAGCTCCTAACTCACAACTTGTTGCTATAAGAAGAGCTGTCTTTCTTTTAATTCGATGCAAATAATCTTTCAAACTTTGATTCACATTAAACTTTTCTTTGATTTGGGATATCTCACCTTCCACGACTTTGACCAATGTTTTAGATAAAATTTGGTGTATTCTAGGGTTTTGTACCGTAGTAATTACTTCAAGTGCCCGGGCTAACATATAATCTCCAGTATACATTGCGACCCGGTTGCCATACAATGACTTGATAGTCGCTTCTCCCCTTCTCAATGATGCATCATCTACTACATCATCATGCACCAATGTCGCCATATGGATAAGCTCTAATGCTACGGCTACCGCCTTGATGTCTTCTTCATACGTCTTTTCATCACCAAATGATGCCGCCAGTAATACAAATACAGGTCTAATTCGTTTCCCGCCGGCTTGCAGTAAGTGCATGGAAGCATCACGTAAAACTGTATGTTCCGCTTCAATGCTATCGGCAAGTCTTTCATCTATATCTTTCATGTCTTTTTTAAGGTAACCATATATATGGGATAGTTTCATCAATTTCACCTTTTTACTCCGTTGTCACTCGCAAAAATATCCTTTTTAAAAGGATATCCATTTTACTTTATTGCCATATGCATTGCCGCGACACCACCGGTATATTTTTTAACTTCCACTTTTTTAAAACCAGCTTCTAAAAAGAGCTTTTTCAATTTCTTCTGATCTGGAAAATCACGGGCAGACTCATGCAACCATGCGTATTCATTATAGCTTTTTGCGAATAGCTTACCAAAAAGTGGCATAATAAATCGAAAATACAAATAATAAGCCTGTCTAAACCCAATTAAAGTCGGCTGGGAAGTTTCCAAACATACTACTTTTCCACCTGGCTTTACAACACGATGCATTTCTTTTAAAACTTGTAAATAATCTGGCACATTTCTAAGACCAAATCCTATTGTCACAAAATCAAATGAATCATCTTCAAAAGAAAGCTCCATTGCATTCCCATGAACAAATTCCAAATGGGATAATTTGTCAAGCTCTTTTTTCTCTTGTGCAACCTTGAGCATATTTTCACTGAAGTCCAAGCCAACTACATTACCTTCGGGGCCTGTTGCTTCAGCGAGTGATATGGCCCAATCTCCCGTACCAGTGCATACATCCAATGCACTAGCACCAGTTGAAACGTTCATCCGCTTCATTACATCTTTACGCCACGCAACATGTCTTTTAAATGAGATAACAGAGTTCATTGCATCATATTTATCATAGATCTTCTCGAAAACATGATGAACACGTTCTTCTTTTGATTGTTCTACCATTCTTTATCCATCCTCTGCAATTGTTGTGTGGTATGATAAGGAGAATTTTTCTCTTATAGTATCACGAATAGCATTAAAAGAAGAAGGCAATAAAGACAGCAATTGATCTAATTCGATTAATTGTTGATTTATTTCCGATTCCATACGATGCAGCGGTTGAGTATTCGTTGCATAATGAACCATTTTATAAAGAGAATCGGTGATATAATAAGGATCATTATTTTCAGCAGCTACAAGTTCTCTTTTCAATCTATTCAACAGGCAAACTTTTTCAACAACCTGAATAAAACTATCTTCTAATTGAAATTCTTCAGCAACACTAACAATTAATAAAGATTCTTTTTTCATTAAAAAATATATAAGTTCATTTATGTCATTAGCTTCTTCATAATATATATTCATTTTATATTCATTAATCTGTTTAATTGCATTTGCAAGTATTTGAATCATTCGAATTTGTCCATGTTCAGCAAGCAAAGCATAATAAAGACCACTATAGTAATCGCCTGCTAATACTGCAAGTTGTTTTTCTGTTTCAGACAACATAGAATCATTATTTACCGGTACAAGTTCATGCGTATCTAATGCACATTGGACGAGCATGACCGTTATAATGATCTGTTTTTTTTCTGTATCTTTCATATCCATATGTTGATATACATCTGCTAGAAACATCATTTTATCTGAATCAATAAAGGGCTTATGAATATGTTTTTCAACATAAGGCTGCTTCATAATGCGCCTGAGCGCTTCTGTCAATTTTTCATTATTAAACTTTAGACTGTGCACGATTAACCACCTTCAGCCCTTTCATTGTTAACTCACTAATAGTATAGCATATACGCTCACAAATAAGCTTGAAAAGACTATAAAAAAGTGATAGTCGCAAATCCAAGCCTGCGTTTACCTTTATTTATTATAACAATATTCAATGTGGTTTTAAAGCAAATGTTTTAATGAAGGCTTTAAAGAATCCTAAAAAACGCCAACATAAAAGAGGGTACATTAATTAAATGTACCCTCTTCTTTTATCGCTCTATGTAGATAAGTTATTTAACTGCATCTCTAAGAGCTTTACCAGCTTTAAACGCTGGAACTTTGCTAGCAGGAATCTGTATTTCCTCACCAGTTTGAGGATTACGTCCTTTTCTAGCAGAACGTTCACGTACTTCAAAGTTACCAAAGCCGATAACTTGTACTTTTTCACCGCTTTTTAGTGAATCCATGACTGATTCAAATACTGCATCTACAGCTTTTGCAGCGTCCTTTTTAGAAAGTTCACTTTTGTCTGCAACTGCATTAACCAAATCCGTTTTATTCATGATATTCACCTCCTCCCAATAATTTAAAATACAGTGATCACTCTTTTTAGGCTGAACCAACAATATGTTCATTACTATAAACATTATTGATGGTAAAACTTATACTAAACGACTTTGTGCTAAAATTCAACACAAAATAGCCATTTTATGCGTTTTTTTATACAAAAACTTTTTATTGCATCAATTTATACCTATAAAATGGAAAAAAGACGGTCAGACTTAGATGTCTGCCGTCCAGCTTTTTTACTTTGTTATAAAATAATGGCAATGAGTCCACCAGACCCCTCATTGATTATTCTTTCTAAAGTATCCTTTAATTTATAACGCGCGTTTTCGGGCATCAATGCAATTTTTGCTTGAATACCTTCTCGCACTATCGAATTTAAAGATCTTCCGAAAATATCAGAATTCCAAATAGATAAAGGATCATCTTCAAAGTCCTGCATTAAATATTTTACAAGTTCTTCACTTTGCTTCTCGGTACCAATAATCGGTGCAAATTCTGATTCCACTTCTACTTTAATCATATGGATAGAAGGTGCTACAGCCTTCAAACGAACACCAAAACGTGAACCTTGTTTAATAATTTCTGGCTCATCTAATTCCATATCTGTAATGGATGGGGCCGCAATACCATATCCAGTTTGTTTAACCATTTGCAGTGCTCCTGATATTTGATCATATTCTTTCTTGGCATGTGTAAATTCCTGCATCAATGCTAATAAGTGATCTTTGCCTTTAATTTCTTCACCAACTATTTCTATTAAAATGGATTCATATAAGTCATCTGGTGCTTGCAAGTCAATTTCAGCAATTCCCTCTCCCATATTCATTCCGGATATTTTAGCATGTTCAATATATTCAAATGCAGCAAACTCCCCAACAATATCATCCACATCACGTAATCGTTTAATATTTCGAACAGTCGATTCTATTGCTTCACTGTAATTTTGTTTGAGCCAATGGGAATCATGTAATACCATCACCCAACTTGGTAGATTAACATTCACTTCAAGCACTGGAAATTCAAATAATGCTTCTCTGAGTACATTTGTTACATCATGCTCGTTCATCATTTCGACATTCATAGCGATTACCGGAACATCGTGAGTTTCCCTTAACTCTTGCCTCAACAATTCTGTTGATTGCTCTGTAGGGTGAGTAGAGTTTAAAATCATAATAAAAGGTTTTCCAACTTCCTTTAATTCTTCTATTACTTTGTTTTCTGGTTCTTCATAGTCATTTCGAGATATTTCTCCAATAGATCCGTCTGTTGTAACAACAATACCAATAGTAGAGTGTTCTTGAATCACTTTTCTTGTTCCTATTTCCGCAGCATCGTGAAACGGAATTGCTTCCTCATACCATGGTGTATGTATCATTCTAGGACCATTTTCGTCTTCAAACCCTTTAGCACCTGACGCAGCATAACCAACACAATCCACCATACGGACGTTTACATCGAAATCCTCCTCCATATTAATGGTCACCGCTTGGTTAGGAACAAACTTAGGCTCTGTTGTCATTATAGTACGACCTGCCGCGCTTTGTGGTAATTCATCTTTTGCTCGTTGATTTTCATGCTCCTCTTTCATATTAGGGAGCACCACTAATTCCATGAAACGTTTAATAAACGTAGATTTTCCTGTTCTTACCGCACCAACGACTCCTAAATAAACATCTCCATCCGTCCGCTTAGAAATATCCTTAAACAGATCAATCTTATCCAAAAGGTTCCCTCCTCTTCCCAAATAAAACAAGCATTATTTGCAGTCTTTATTTACTATACATTCTATGATGTTGTCCGATAGAAATATGACCGTCTTTTCTATTTATCGTTCACAATATCGATAAACTTGGTTATCGCTCTGTTTTAAAACAAAAAAGACCTTACAGCAACTATATGCTGTAAGGCGTCGATTATGCTAAATATATTTCAAGTATTTTCTAATTCGTTGTATTTATATGACCAAAGCATTCTTTAGAACGTTACTTGACTTTGGTAAACTAGCCTTAAAAAGATTATATTTTGTAATCTTCGTGTTTTAAAACAACCTCTACTTCACTCTTTTTCTAAAAACGTTATTTCCCCTTCTTGAATAGTATAGGGTTTTGAATATGCTGGTACAAATGGATAATGATCAGTAAAAAGGGAGCGAATATCTTCCCCTTCTTCATAATTTACTTCATGTTCATCTATCTCCTGTTGTATGTCTACACGATAATCAATAAAAACCTCTCCCGACTCGTCAATAATGAGTGGTAGATTATTTTTAGTGTAAGGACTAGGGACAGTTGGCTCTTTTTCATAACCAAGTTTATCATAATTAAGCTTGTAAATACCATTCTCAATTTTATCACCAAATGGCGGATACGTATGTTTAGAACGATAGATATTAAGTTTTCTATTCACATCACTCACTGTTTTAGCAAGTCGTAAATCAATTAACTTCACAGTTGGATCCTCTTCCACATCAATCAGAGTATATTGATAAGTTCCCCCATTTTCATATGCTGTAGCTGGAGTTTCAGATAATAATTGATTATCTTTTAACATATTAAAATCAATCAAATATTTTTCATAAATATCGACATCTGCCTCTTTTGTTTTAATAGGAAGAAGTCCATTTGTATCCTCTTGATACTGTTCAACTGCCGTTTGCACCATATTTATTTGATCTTCATTCGGTGTCTTATTCTTTGCTAATTCATTATCTGGAAATAAACATCCCGAAAGTGTTATAAAGAGCAAGATTGCAATACTAGATAATATAGATATACGCTTCATCGTTTTCCTCCTTGCATTCACCCGGTCGGCCCGATCAGCACAATATAAATAACAATCAATGCGCCGACTATCAAACAGAGGTAGGCAATAATTGAAATGATTATACTGATTAACCCGGATAATTTTCTTCTAGCTAACTGAATGAGCGCAATCGCTAATATCAGTAAACCAATGCCAACAAATGATATGACTTCATTAATTTCTGCTAGGCTCACACTTGTCACTCCTATAAGTTCTTATACCTTTTCACATCTTGATTATTATAACATAAAAGCTTGCGTAGGTAATAATGACTCTTTTCATTGGCTACTAGTATAAGGAAAAGTCGATAGATAAAGATGATCTATCTTAATTAAGTAATAACTTTATTTTTATTACTAACAAAAAAACACCTGGAATGGATAATTGATAATCCATTCCAAGGCTGACTATAAATCCCCTCAAGATCTTTCTGTTTGTAATCATTTCCTGCACTTTTATGTTATGCATACTCGACATTTATGGTATCTATATTTGCTTAGATTTATCATAAATAACTTATTTTTCGTCAATCACACAAAAAGTAAAAGAAAAATCACAGTTATAATATTGATTTAATCAAATTATGTTGCAATCATAAAATATTGTTAACACATCGTTACTTATCTAACCATTGCTGCATATTGAATTGATCAAATTCTTCTTTGCGGTTTCGATTCATTAATTGACTAACCATTTCTTTAGGATCTTCATCATTTACCAATATATCATAAATCCCGCTTGTAATTGGCATATCCACATCTTCTTCTACAGATAATTGATACGCCGCTTTTGTAGTCCGAACTCCTTCAACGACCATCCCCATTTTTTCTAAAATATCGTCTAAAGAGTCGCCTTTCCCTATCATATTACCTGCACGCCAATTTCGACTGTGTACACTTGTACATGTGACGATAAGATCCCCAACACCACAAAGTCCAAGAAAAGTCATCGGGTTCGCTCCGAGAGCATTTCCTAGTCGTGTAATTTCAGCAAGTCCTCGTGTAATTAGTGCTGCTTTAGCATTATCACCAAATCCAAGTCCATCAGAAATTCCTGCACCAAGGGCGATAATATTTTTAAGTGCACCACCAAGTTCTACGCCTATGACATCTTTACTAGTGTAAACCCTAAAAAATTTATTAATGAATATATTTTGTACGTATGCTGCACATTTTTCATCTTTTGATGCCACTGTTACAGTAGTCGGATGACGAAGTGCTACTTCTTCGGCATGACTTGGTCCGGATAAGACAGCTAGATTTTGATCATTAAAGTCAGGTAATTCTTCTAAAATAATTTCTGATATTCTCTTATGTGTTCCTGGTTCAATTCCTTTAGAAGCATGTATGATTGTAACGTTTTTAGGCAAATCATCTTTAATCTTTGCACAAATCTCTCGAACTGCTTTGGATGGAACTACAAAAAGAATAGCATCAGTGTCTTTGATAGCTGCTTTTAAATCATGATAAGCAATGATTCCTTCAGGCAAGTCTACAGACACATAAGATTTATTTGTATGTTGTTGATTTATTTCTTCTGCTTGTGCTTCTCTATGCGTCCATAACCGAACATCTTGTCCAGAGTCATGAAGTACCATACTGAGCGCTGTTCCCCAACTCCCAGCACCTAATACAGCGATTTTTTTCATTATGTTTATCTCCCTTCAACTACGCTTTCTAGCATAAATATGAATTGGTGTTCCTATATACCCAAATGCTTCTCGAATTCGATTTTCAATGAATCGTTTGAATGAGAAATGCACTAGTTCTGTATCATTTACAAAAATAACAAATGTCGGCGGTTGCACAGCTACTTGAGTTGTATATAATAATTTTAATCTTCTTCCTTTAACAGTTGGTGTAGGATTTACCGCCAACGCATCCATGATAACATCATTTAACACATTTGTAGGTACTCTTTTTGTATGACTTTCACTAGCTAATTTAACCATAGGTATTAATCGTTGTAGTCGCTTTTTTGTTTTTGCTGATAAAAATACAATTGGAGCATAATCTAGAAATTGAAATTGATTACGAATATTTGCTTCAAATTCTTTCATCGCTTTTTCATTACTATCTATCGTATCCCACTTGTTTACAACAATAACGATGGCTCGTCCAGCATCGTGCGCATAACCTGCAATCGTCTTATCTTGCTCTCGGATGCCGGTTTCAGCATCCAATAAAACAAGAACAACATCCGAGCGATCAATAGCCTTCATCGCACGTAGGACACTATATTTCTCTGTTGATTCATATACTTTACCACGTTTTCTAATACCTGCTGTATCAATAATAACAAAATCTTGATCATCTTTTTGGATAAATGTATCTACTGCTTCACGAGTTGTTCCTTCCATATCACTCACTATAACTCTATCTTCATTTAAAATAGCATTCACAAGTGATGATTTCCCAACATTTGGGCGTCCAATAACACTAAAATAAACTGTATCCTCATCAGTTTCGTTATCATTTTGTATTGGAAATAATTCAATCACACGATCCAATAAATCTCCCAATCCAAGCCCGTGAGTTCCCGATATGGGATAAGGCTCTTCAAAACCGAGTGCATAAAACTCATAAATCAGTGCTTGTCTTTCGGGATTATCTACTTTATTGACCGCCAATACAACTGGCTTATTCGATTTATACAATAGTTTAGCTACTTCTTCATCTGCTGCAGTAATCCCATCCTCACTGTTTACTAAAAATATAATCACATCTGCTTCTTCAACAGCAATTTCCGCCTGATAACGAATCTTTTGCAGTAACGGTTCGTCTGACATTTCAATGCCACCCGTATCAATTAAATTAAATGATGTATTTAACCAAGTAGCTTCTTGATAAATACGATCTCTCGTAACTCCAGCTACATCTTCTACTATCGAAACACGATCACCGACAAGTCGATTGAAAATAGTAGACTTCCCAACATTCGGACGTCCAACAATTGCTACGGTCGCTTTATTCATAAAAGGACCACCCTTTCTTTTATACATACATCAATGAAACAGTTAATCTTAATACATTTTAGCAAACAACACCCATTAGCACAATTTTTAATCCCTCATGTTTATAAGGTACTCTTAGTCATAAATCTTGAAATAATAATGGATAGTGCATAATAGCTTCGTATGGCAATAACAAGGAGTATCACTAGAGTTATTTGAATAAAAAATGCAGTTGTCCCTATTTTCTCTTGAAATAAGTATTTATGAAGCAAAACATCAAATAAAAGTTGACCAAAAGATATTCCTAGTAAAGTATAGGCATAAACATTTTGTAGCCGTCTGGATAAAAGAATCAAAAGAAAGACAACTAGAACAGGAATCATAAAATATCCGGATAAAAAAAACCATACCGGAGCAACAACCTGCCAAAGTAAAAGTCCACAATAAAAAATCATAATCGTAAAAGCTTTAAATAAAGGTAAAAAAGAAAACGGAGCTTCACTCAAATAAATAAATGCACCAAATATAATGATTATCATTGATAAAGATACCTGTGCGATATGAATATTCATATAAGTGGAAGAAAACGTAATAATAAACAATAACCAAATTGTTAACATAGTTCGCTTTTTACTTTTTTCCATAAAAAAGAAAATTATAATGAAAAGTAACCATAATAACCAATACATTAAAAATTGTTCAAACATTTTAATTCACCGCTTTATCATTCATTCGATAAATAAAAAAGGTGTATTTCATCATCGAATTTGTTGAGTAAAAATTCATATATTTAATGAACCATTTTATGAATTAAATTTAAAATAGCTTTAACGAAAGAGCTTGCAACTATTTATCGACTACTTTATAAATTCGCAAAGCTATCTAGCTCATTTTTACTATTATAGGAATTGTATGGAAAGTTTAAACAACTTTTTATATTGATAAAACTTTATCTATTATGAAATAAGCCATTTTTGAGTAAACAAAAACAGACAGCCTGCAGCAAATTTGGGCTCTACAATATATGGTGTTGGTGGAAAAAATCCACTGGCACCTTTTTTTAGCATAAAAATAGAAAACAAGTGAATTTCCCTTTAGAATTAAAGTCGTCGAAAACCAAATCTAGGAGGGAAATCACTTGTCTAATTCTAATAATATAAAATTACTACTTGATATACAAGATAAGAACATCGA
>DATGUH010000099.1:0-25546 GCA_035301445.1 Pseudogracilibacillus sp.
GGGTCAGCGTCACATGCCATTGGCACGTCAAAATCGTTGGAAAATAGCCTTGAACAAGGGTCAATCAGTACAATAGCAATGATTTTAAGTGCATTGTTTGTTTCTGTACTTGCACCGATACTAGTGATGGCACTGATATAATATTGTGTGAAAAATTTAAGTAATAAAATACTCCCGTTATCCAATCAGCAGGATAACAGGAGTATTTATTTGTTTTAATGTCGCTTTTGTAGCCAAAGGATTCCAGACTTTGTAATTCGCGGCAATAATCCTGTCAATGATTGCGAAAAGACGTTTCCGAATCCATCTGATTTCCCGAGAGATCCAAGTGTTCCGCGCAATCGAATCGGCTTCGGTTTTTTTGGTGTTTTACCTTCTAGGACGTCGCTTAATACAGCAGCAACCTGTTCTCCTTGTTGGCCAGCCAATTGCCCGCTCGGTGAATGCTCGGAAGAAGCGTTGTCACCAATTACATAAATATTCGGTTGATCAGGTACTTGGAAAAATGCATTGACTACAACCTTATTATGTTGATCTTTTTCAAAGGGGAGTTCACGCACAATATGATGCGGTTGTACACCAGCCGTCCATATAGTGACGTCATTCACATAACAAATCCCATTGTTACAAACGCCGTCTTTTTCTACGTATTCGACATTCGCATGGTGTAATACTTCTACATCATTTTTTACGAACCACTCAGAAACATGGGCTTGGATTTTTGGATTGAATGCTTTTAATACTGAACCGCCTCTATCCAAAAGACGAATATTCAAATCAGGGCGACTTTCGCGAATTTCAGAAGCTGCTTCGATACCACTTAAACCAGCACCAACGACGGATATCTTACCATATGCAGGTAAGTTACCAATCGCCATTCCTGCATGTCTGGCTTTGGAAAAACTTTGTACACTTTCGGTAAATTCACTTGCACCTTCAATGCCATGGTATGAATCTTCACAGCCCAATCCAATAATCAAATAATCATAAGTAATGACAGTACTTCGTTGTTTAAAAAATATTTCACGTGTCTCAGTATCTACTTTTTTTACATTGCCAAATTCATATCGAACTTGATCATGTTCAGGAAAGTCAGCTCTTACATTGATTTCTGCTTCAGTTCCTGCAACAATCGTATGGAATTCTGTTTTATAGGAATGATAAGGATTTTTATCGATGACAATGATTTCGATATCACTCGGTAGGGAAGTACCCAACAGTCCCGATAATAACTTGATACCTCCATAACCGCCACCCAAGATGACTACTTTTCTCATGTTCATAACCTCCAAGACTAGTGAAATGAACTCATTCATTTCTATCTTTAGCGTAACAAAATCTATAATAAAATACTACAAATACTATTTTTTAGCCTATGCATACCACGCTCTCACTTTTTCATCTGATGGAAGGAAAAAACTAAATATGCCTAATAAAGGCAGAAATGAAATGAGAACCATTGTTGGGAATAAACCTGCATAATCAATCAATGAACCGAACACAACGGAGCCAATTGCGCCCATCCCAAATGCAAGGCCAACGGTTAATCCTGACATTGTGCCAACCTTACCAGGAATCAGTTCTTGTGCATAGACGACAGATACAGAAAAGCTTGACATTAAACAGACTCCAATCAGTATTAATAAGATAAATGCCAGGACACTATTTACAAATGGCAGTAATAATGTAAATGGTGCAGGAATAATTAGAGAAAGTAGAATTACTATTTTCTTACCAAACCGGTCCGCTAATGGACCACCTAAAAAAGTACCAACAGCTCCAGAAAATAAAAAAGCGAATATATAAATTTGTGCTTTAGAAATCGTAACACCATAAGTTTCCATTGTATAAAAAGCGTAATAATTCGATATTGCATTTTCATACCAGGATCTAGCAAAAACAATAAATATTAAAATGATTAAGGCGATTGTAATTTCTTTCTTTGGTGCTTTCGATTTTTGATTAACCTCAGTTGCATTTCTATGCTTTTTTATTTCTGCAAGTTTTTGCTTATACCATTTGGCAATATACATTAGAAAAAATACAGCAAGCGCGGCAACCAAAGTGAACCAAATAGCGCCAATTTGACCTAAGGGAACGAGGATGACAGCGGTAATGGCAGGAGCCAATGCTTTACCTGCATTTCCACCAACCTGGAAAATGCTTTGAGCAAAACCACGTCGAGTGCCTGCTGCTAAATAAGCTACTCTAGAACCTTCCGGATGAAAAGTTGCTGAGCCGATTCCAATGAAAAATACACTTAATAATATAGTAGGAAAGTTTGGAGCAAGAGCAAGACCAAGCATTCCTACCATACTGCTTGAAAGCCCTATAGGTAATGCAAAGGGAATGGGGCGTTTGTCTGTGTACAAACCAATGACTGGTTGCATAACCGAAGCAACCATGTTTAACGTAAATGCAATGAACCCTAGTTGAGTGAACGTAAGGCTTAATGATTTTTCTAAAATAGGAAACATGGCGGGGATAACTGCTTGCAAAGAGTCATTTAATAAATGGCACATACCGATAATAAACAATATATGATAAATCGTTGGTTTATCTGATGACTTAATAGATATATTTTTGGTATCCGTTGTGTTCATATATTTTTCTCCCCCTATAAACCTCTGCTAAAAATATAACATAAAATATTCAATCATAACGTAAATTTGTCTGATTTAGTCAAGTTTTGCTTTCTGGCAACTGAATTATCATTTTTTACTTCATACAACGCTATTATTAACCGATATTAAGAGTAAGTGTGTGCTTTTAAAAAATGAATAGTAGCCTTGTTTAATTTTAGGGGGATTCAGCATGGATAAAACTTCAGTTATTGGCTTTATACTTGGGATTGTCGCGGTTGGAGTAGGAATGGTTATCAAAGGTGTTTCAATGTCCGCTTTAATCAATCCTGCAGCGATTTTAATTATTATAGCTGGAACGATAGCAGCTGTTTTAATTGCTTTTCCGACAAAAACAATTATGAAAGTACCTAGTTTATTTAAAATCATTTTTACTGAAAAAAACGATATGGATATGTATGAACTTATTGAAAATTTCTCAACCTGGGCAGAGCAATCAAGAAGAGAAGGATTACTTTCTTTGGAAAGTACGATGGATGAAATTGAAGATCCATTTCTAAACTCAGGTTTACAGATGGCTATAGATGGACAAAATCCTGATTTCATACGAGATGTTCTTTTAGAAAAGATAGAGGCTATGGAAGAAAGACACGAAGAAGGAGCATTATTGTTTTCACAAGCAGGTACATATGCGCCAACACTGGGAGTGCTTGGAGCTGTTGTTGGTTTAATTGCGGCGCTAGGAAGTATGGATAACATGGATGTGCTTGGTGCAGCTATTTCTGCAGCATTTATTGCAACATTAATGGGGATTTTTACAGGTTATGTGTTATGGCACCCATTTGCTAATAAATTAAAGCAGAAGTCAAAAGAAGAGGTAAGGGTTAAAAATATAATGGTAGAAGGCATTTCTTCTATTACTGCTGGCGAATCACCTGCAGTCATTAGAGACAAATTGAGTTCCTTCTTATCTAGTAAAGAATATGCCAAAATGACCAAAGCAACAGAGACGGAAGATTAGGAGGTAGGAAATGTCTAATCGAAGAGGAAATAAAAAGAAAAGAGACAACCATGGGACAGATGAATCGTGGTTACTTCCTTATTCGGATATGCTTACGCTCCTTCTAGCTTTATTTATTGTATTGTTTGCAATGAGTGAAGTAGATGTAAAAAAGTTTAAAGAATTGGCACAGATTTTTGAAACAGAGTTTGCAGAAGGCGGTGGAATATTTGATGAGAGTTCCAGCGTTGTTCCTGACGATGTGCCAATGAAAGAAGAAGATGACAAAGATGAAGATGAAGATACAGATGATGCAAAAGCTTTAGAAGAGTATCAACAGTTGAAAAAAATGCAGGAAGAAATGGAAGGGTATATAGAAGAAAATAGTTTAGCAGATACCTTAGGCACAGCATTAACGGCGGAGGGTTTACTTGTAACGGTAAGAACGGATATTACATTTGATTCGGGTAGTTCCACTGTAAAAAGCGAGGGAGAAGATATAGCCAAAGAAATTGCTGCAATGCTTGATACAGATCCACCACATGAGATTGTGGTTAATGGACATGCCGATGACCGACCGGTTAATAATGATGAGTATCCTTCTAATTGGGAGTTAAGCTCAATGCGAGCGATACAGTTTATGTACTTACTGATGGAAGACTCATCTATTGGTCCGAAATGGTTTAGCGCAAGAGGTTACGGTGAGTATCAACCGATTGTGAAAAATACGAGTGAACATAATCGAGCTATTAATCGTCGTGTAGAAGTGTTAATCCATCCCAATTATGATATTGAAGAAGAGGTCGAAGTAGAATCTGAAGAAGACGATGACAAATCAGAAGACGAATAGAATGTAAACATAATCATCTAGATGATTACGATATTATTTGTAACTTATAGTTTCTAAAGTAAATGGTAATGAGAAGTTATATTAAAGATAAAGATATTAAAGAATAAATATATGAGAATTGTTGCAAAGGGAGAATTGAGGTATTTAAGGATGGTAAATGCAGTAGATAATCGAAATAGAATGATTACAACGTTATTAAATGGTACTAATTTAGCATTAAAACAAGTAGTACCAGTTGAACATACAATATCAAAACCTAACTTAATAAAGGATGCAATTAACGTTAGGTTCGGCGTATTGATTGGGATAGTCGGTGATTTAAAAGGAAAGTTAGTGCTTGCCGGTGATATTCATATGTTTGGTTTAATTGGAGAAAAGATGTTTGGCATGGAAGTAACAGGTGATATGTTATCATCCTTTAGTGGTGAGTTTGGAAATATGTTAGCAGGTAGTATATCAACCAATATTGCAAGCGAAGGTATTTCAATTGATATTACATCTCCTTCTTTAATTGAAGGCCAAGCAAAGATTTCCGGATTTAAGTTGGCTATTCAAACAAAAGTATCTTTCGCAGACCTAGGAGATGTCGACATATATTTAATGATAGACTAATACAAAAGTCAATTTCATAATCATCGCGTTTATTGACTTATGAAATTGATTTACATGTAATAATTGTTTTATTTCCCGGGAAATTATTTTATTTTGTAGAAAATGAAGTAATTTTTTGGGGAATTCTGTGCAGTTATTGATTGTCTATGCTATCATATATTTGAGCTTAACAAAAAAGAGGGTTAATTTATGAAGGAATCAATATACGGTCTCTCTTTTGACCATCTTGCAGACTGGGTCGAAAATCAAGGAGAGAAACGTTTTCGTGCTAAACAAATATGGCATTGGTTATACGAAAAACGTATTACAGATTTTCAGGAAATGAAAAATGTGAATCAAAGTTGCATTGCATTATTAGAGGAAAACTTCACGATATTTTCACTAGAAGTGGAATTAAAACAAGAATCCAAGGATGGCACTATTAAATTCTTGTTTAAACTACATGATGGACAATTAATCGAAACCGTACTGATGCGACACCATTATGGATTGTCTGTTTGCGTTACTACACAAGTCGGTTGTAATATTGGCTGTTCATTTTGTGCGAGTGGTATTTTACGTAAAAACCGCGATCTATCTGCTGGCGAAATAGTCGAACAGATTATGCAAGTACAAATGTTTTTAGATAATCGTGAAAAGGAAGAACGGGTCAGCCATATTGTTGTAATGGGGATAGGCGAACCGTTTGATAATTTTGATAATCTTGTCGTATTCTTGAAAAATGTGAATGATAAGAACGGATTGGCAATTGGTGCACGTCATATAACGGTATCAACAAGTGGTCTAGCACATAAAATTTACGAATTTGCGGATCTTGGTATGCAAGTAAATCTTGCTATTTCATTGCACGCACCAAATGATGAATTGCGTACAAGTATTATGAAGATCAATCGTGCTTTTCCAATAGAGAAGCTTTTTAAGTCCATTGATTATTATTTAAAGGAAACCAATCGACGTATTACGTTTGAATATATATTGATTAAAGATGTGAATGATAAACCAGAGCATGCAGAGGAATTGGCAAAACTTTTACAACCTTTACGCCAACTGGCACATGTTAATTTGATACCATATAATCCAGTAAATGAGCATATACAATATGAGCGTAGTACACCGGAAGCAATTGTAGGATTTGAAACAATACTCGAAGAAAATCGTATTAAATGTAGCACTCGTATCGAACAAGGAACAGATATTGATGCAGCATGTGGTCAACTTAGAAGTAAGCAAATGAAAAAGAAAAGGATTAGTTAAATAATCAAGTTTTAGTGAAGGCGGATTCTATCGGAATTCGCTTTTTTGTTTTAGGTATACAGAGATGTTTTGTGGAAAGCATAATATTTGATAAACATCTAGATTGTACCCTATAATTATTCCTAGTTCGAGATAAATTAGTTCATAAAATATGAAGGAGGATATATAATTGGCAGATTGGAAAATTGATCAAGCTCATTCGAATATAGGTTTTGAAGTAAGGCATATGATGGTGTCTAAAGTAAAAGGGAGTTTTGATTCGTTTACTTCAAAAGTAAAAGCGGATGAATTAACAGACTTAACCGGAGCAGATATTGCCATTGAAATTGATGTAAATTCCATTAATACTGGGAATAAAGGTCGTGATGATCATTTAAGATCAGGTGACTTTTTTGATGTAGAAAGCTTTCCAACGATTTCATTTCAATCAACTAAAATCACTTCAGATGGCGATGATTTTAAGATGACAGGGGATTTAACAGTCAGAGATGTTACCAAACCAGTAACGTTTGATGTTGAATTTGGAGGAAAAGCTCCGATGCCGGATGGCAATGATGTTTATGGCTTTGAGGCTGAAACGAAGATAAATCGAGAAGAATTTGGACTTACTTGGAATGCTGTACTTGAATCTGGTGGTGTTGCAGTAAGTAAAGATGTCAAAATAAAGGTAGAAATTGAAGTAAACCCTGCATAATCAGTAATCAAATATAAAGTAATACAATTAATTGAGCGGTTGCGTTTATCCAAAAATGATGAACGCAACCGTTTTATTTATCGCTATTTGTGAAAGTCTCATTGTTGTTTTTTAATTGGTTTCCGATAGAAGACTCTTTCTTGAGGCGAGTGATGGAAGAACATCGAGGTAAAGAACCCCTGCTTCAAACAATTCGGAGGGATATTAAGTGAGAACTGGTTCATGTTTAATAGTCTAGAAAATTGACGTAAAGCCTAATTCCCGATAAACTTAGAATGAATTAACAATAAAATCACATGCAGACTACTATATATGACAACATTTTAGCCAAAAAGTATGTACTGGATGTGCAATAATATATACTCTCAATGGGAACGTATACAGTTACGAGGAGGAAAAGCATGAAGGTCGTAGGTATATCGGGGTCAATTGTTGGATCAAAAACGAGAACAGCGATGGGATATGTATCCCGGGAACTGTCGGAGAAGTATCCCGATGTAGATTTTACTTTATTAGATTTGGCTGATTATGAGCTGGAATTTAGTGATGGACGCCATTATTTGAAATATGGTGGAGATACAACATATGTGGTGGAACAAATCCTAGAGGCAGATGCTATTATTATTGGAACACCCATTTTTCAAGCCTCTATCCCAGGAACATTGAAAAATATATTTGATTTACTGCCAGAGCAAGGGCTTCGTGATAAAGTCATTAGTATGGTTGTAACAGCAGGATCTTCAAAACACTTTTTAATTGCAGAACAACAGCTTAAACCAATTTTAGCCTATATGAAAGCACAGATAGTTCAAACATATGTATTTATTGAAGAAAAAGATTTCTACAATAAAGAAATTATTAATGAGAATGTGACTTTTCGGATTCAAAGATTAGTTGAAGATAGTGCTGTTTTGGCGAAAACATATATGCAGATACGAATGGCTGAAAGAAAGAGCTGAAGATTTAATTGATGAATGCCGGTTTCATCTATCATGAGTTGATAGAACAACCGGCATTTTATTTATGTTTTTGTTCTGTTTTAAAAACAACTTCACGTAATTCATCTTCTGCCGTGGCATCAGACATTTTTACATGAGAACGATAAGCAGCGCGAAGTACTAGATGTCCGGAAACTGGAGCTGTAATGAAGACGAATACGATAACTAACGAGAGTCGGACACTAATATATCCCTCTCCCAGCCAGAAATAAATAAATACACCTGTAAGGGTCAAAAGAACAGCGAGCGTCGTCGTTTTTGTGGCAGCATGCGCCCGTGAGTAAACATCGCGAAATCGTATGATACCAACAGCACTAATCATACTAATGATACTACCAATTAAAATAAGGATAGCTCCGATTAACTCAAAGGTTACGTTTTCGTTCAATGATGACACCCCGTTCCATAAACTTTGCATAAGATATAGTACTAATAAAAGCTAATATACCTAATACAAGCATGACATCTAGGAAAAATTTTGTCTCAAAAAGAATGGATACGATAGCTATCGCTGAAATCAGGTTAACTCCGACAACATCCATAGCGATTACTCGATCTGAAAATGTTGGTCCGAGCAGGATTCGTATAAAGGTAAGTAAAATAGCGATACCAAAGAAAACAAGTGATGTCGTTAAAATTATTTGAATCATCTCGTCACCTCCATAATCGCCTTTTCAAATTTACCTAGAGATTGTTCCAAATCCCCTTTATACCGTTTAATATCCATGGCATGAATATACATGGTTGTTCCCTTTTCATCAATTTCCATAACGACGGAACCAGGAGTCAAAGTGAGCAATAAGGACAGGATTGTTACCTCCCACTCCCCTTCCAAACATGTGCGATAAGAGAAAATGCCTGGCTCTATATTGATATGTGGCTCCAATATATGTTTGATCACTACAATACTGGATTGAAACGTTTCTTTGATAAATAATAGAATTAACTTTATTAAGGATAGAACACGGCGTAAATAGAATTCCCCGCCAAAAAATCGCCGCATGAAGAAAATAATGAAACTACCGACAATAAATCCGGTAACAACGGTTTGTATACGCAATACATCTTCATCTTTCAACAGTACCCATAAAAAAGTAATGAATAAATTTAACAAAAACTGTCCAGCCATGACATTCCCTCCTTTCTATTCGTATAAAACAGCCTGGATATAAATGGTCGGATCTGCAAGTGTATTGGCGGCATCTTTAATATATGGAGCAAGTCCTTCTGCACCAATACCTATGGCAAAAGTTAATAATACTAAGATAGCACCAGGGACAATATATGCCTTTTTAAATGGTTGCTGTTCTTCTTCATCAATTAATGTCTCTCCCCAAAAGCAATTCATGAACACACGCATTAACGAGTAAAGCACAATCAATCCTGAGAAAAACCCGATACCCATAAGTACATAAAATCCACCAGAAATAGCTGCCTCTCCAATCAATATTTTCCCAATAAATCCACTAAGCGGTGGAATTCCTGTTAAGGAAAGTACGCTGATAAAGAAAAACCAGCCTAAAATTGGATAGTTACGGATGAGGCCACTAATTTCATCAAGCTTGTCCGCCCTTGCAACCGAGATCATTGCACCAGCTAATAAAAACAACAATGCTTTCATAAGCATATCGTGGATGAGATAATAAATTGCGCCTTCATAAGCAGTCACAGACATCACTGCTAGACCGATTAAAATAAAACCAATAGCGATAATCACATTATAAGAAACGATATATCTGATATTATTATAGGCAAGTGCACCAATACACCCGCCGATAATAGTCAATCCAGCCATGACACCGATAATAACATGTGTAGTCTCTGGTTCATGGTAAAATAACAATGTGAAAATGCGAAACAATGCATAGACCCCTACTTTGGTCAATAATGCACCAAATAAAGCTGCGATGGCAGTTGGTGGAGTACTGTAGGAACTAGGCAGCCATTGATATAATAACAGTCCACTTTTAATACTAAAGACAAGCAAGAACAGAAGACTAATCACCGTTAATATTGGCGTTTGTCCAACTTCTGCTATCTTTTCCGATAAATCAGCCAAGTTCAATGTACCTGTTAGACCATATAAATAAGCAATCGCAATTAGGAAAAAGGAGGAAGACACAACATTGATTGCAATATATTTGATAGATGCTTTTAACTGGGCGTTAGTCCCTCCTAGAGTAATTAATGCATAGGAAGCAAGTAACATTACTTCAAAGGTAACAAATAGGTTGAATAAGTCACCTGTTAAAAAGGAACCATTTACACCACCAAGTAAAAACAGCACAAAAGGATAGAAGTAAAGTTTTTCTCTTTTTTCTCCAATGGTTCCAGCTGCAAACATGAGACATACAGCAGTTACGATGTTTGCAGTTAAGACAAGCAAAACAGCAAAACCATCTGCGACAAAAGAAATACCAAATGGCGGGAGCCAGCCACCAAAATGAATTGTTTGGATTCCTTCTGTATGAATCTGTTTTAATAATAGAATAGAAACAGCAATATTTATAATGGTGAGAATAAGTGCAATACTTCTTTGTAGTAAAACATGTTTATTTAAAAAAATGAGTATAACGCCGACAAGGATCGGAAGCGCCATAGGTAGCACGACAATATTATTCATTGTGACCTCCCCTTGAGTCGGCTGATGCCATCAATTTTCTGTCGTTTATAAAGCTGATAAGCAAGCACAAGGAAAAATGCTGTTACAGCAAAGTTAATCACAATCGATGTTAAAATTAATGCTTGTGGTATAGGGTCTGCAAAATCTCCTGATCCATCTTGAATAATAGGTACATCTTTACCGCCTAGACCGCCCATTGCCATTAACAGCAAATGAACAGCATGTGTCAAAACGGCGGTTCCAAGAATAATTTGGATAATATTTTTTGATAATAAAAGATATATTGCTATTGTGACGAGTACACCTGAAATAATGATGATGAGTGTCTCCATATTATTCAACATCCTCACTAATACTTAAAATAATAGTTACGACTACTCCAATAACCGTTAAAGCAACGCCAATTTCAAATATTGTAGCGGAAGTCCAC
The DNA here is from genome assembly GCA_035301445.1 of Pseudogracilibacillus sp. Lineage (GTDB taxonomy): Bacteria > Bacillota > Bacilli > Bacillales > Amphibacillaceae > Pseudogracilibacillus. Next base: position 11,044 of record DATGUH010000099.1, read on the forward strand.
TTAATAGTACCGAAAAAAGGAACAGTAAATTCCAAAAAGACCTGATTTAAAAAGGGTTCCCCAAAAAAGACAGATGAAAAGCCAGAAGCAAGTACAATGAATACGCCAGTAGCCCCTACTTTTTTAAAATCTACAGGAAGTTCCTCTTTTAAAGTTTCGATATCAAAGGCAAGTAAAATGAGTACGAATGCCGAAGCTAGAACTAATCCACCAATAAATCCACCACCAGGAGCATCATGACCTGAAAAAAATAAATATGTCGCAAGCGTTAAAATAATGAATACAACGACTTTGGTAACTGTTTGTAGTATAAGATCATTTATTTTCAACATGGTCAGCCCCTCTCGATTTACGGTACTGAATCAAGGTATAAACACTAATACCAGCAATTAATAAGACAAGCACTTCAAGCATCGTATCAAACGCCCTAAAGTCTCCAAGAATGGTATTTACTATATTATTACCGCCTGCTAATTTATCGGCATCTTTGTAGTAATCGGAAATTTTTGGTAGTAGTTGTCCGTTTTTAACAGACAATGCAATAAGTGTAAACAACGTTCCTGAAGCAATCGCAACAATTAACCGAAAGCTATTATTTCTTTTCTTTGTTTGTGTTAATTTCCACTCTGGTAAGAAGTAGAAACAAAGTAGAAATAAAGTTGTTGATATTGTTTCGACGACAAGCTGTGTTAATGCTAGGTCAGGCGCTTTAAATAAGACAAAAAACAAAGCAATAGAGAAACCGATGTAGCCATTGATCAGAACAGCTGTAAGCCGTGACTTAGCAAGCATAATTCCGAAGCCGGCAACCGCAATACCTGCCGCTATCATAACGGGAAATGCCGTTAGCTTCTGATCTCCATCAAGGCTAAAAATAAATTCGCCATTTTTTACGAACATTCCCCCTACAATGAAGAGGAAGAAGAAAAATATATACAAGAAATAATGATTCAGCATTCCCGTCATATAACTGTTGGTTATTTGTTTACTGATGCGATCGGCAAACGGAAGCATTCTATGGTACAATGCATCAAATGAAAATGCTTTCGGAAATAAAATATACACTTTTTTATAATAAGTTCGGTACCAGTATACCACTGCGCCTACCGCAATAATCGCCAAGGTCATCATAACTTCTTTATTAAATCCATGCCAATGTGAAATAGACGTAATCGAATCAAAAGAGATTTCTGGATATACGCTCAAAATTGCCGGTTTAATGAAGGTATCTGCTAACAAATTAGGATAAATAAAGATACCAACAACCATGACTGATAATATGATTGGTGAAGCAAGCATTCCTACTTTAGGATCTCTTATATGGGCTGTGTTTCGAATGGTTAAAGGACCGGTAAATGTTTGAAATACAATCATCATACAGTAAATAAATGTGAAAAGACTAGCAATCCAAGCAACAATTGGGAATATGCTAGCATAGGAAGTAATGGAAAAAATGTCAAACTCCTTCACGCTTAGCATGGAGGTAAAGAACATTTCTTTACTTAAAAAGCCATTGAATGGAGGTAGTCCGGCCATTGAAAAACTACCGATTAGTGCTATGGTAAAAGATATAGGCATAAGTGGTAGTAATCCACCAAGTCGGCGAAGATCACGTGTACCAACTTTATAGTCAATAATACCAACTACCATAAACAGTGCACCTTTAAAAGTTGAGTGATTGATCAAGTGGAAAAGAGCTGCAAAAACAGCCATACTGTACAAACTGTTGTCTATTTGTATGTTCGGATGAAATGATAAGGAGCCAACGCCAAATAGCGTCATAATCAAACCTAATTGACTAACTGTTGAATAGGCGAGCAATGCTTTTAAATCTGTTTGTCTTATAGCTGTAAACGCGCCCCAGAAGAGTGTGAGAAGCCCTCCTAATGACACAACCCAAAACCAAAAGCTAGTCCCACCAAAAACTGGTGTGAATCTGGCCACAAGGTAAATCCCTGCTTTAACCATAGTGGCTGAATGCAAATATGCACTGATTGGCGTAGGTGCCTCCATCGCATCTGGCAACCAAATATGGAACGGGAATTGAGCAGATTTAGTAAAAGCGCCTAGAATAATTAAAATCATTGCAGGCAATAGAAAGGAATGACCTTTCACTTCTGTAGCCATGGAAATAGTCTCTCTAATACTAAAAGTGCCTGTAATGGCATGAAGTAATAAGAAGCCTGCAAGCATCGCAAAACCACCAAATACTGTGATTAATAACGACTTTTTTGCTCCGTAACGAGACCCCTTACGCTGATACCAATAGGCTATCAAAAGGAAAGAAGAAATGCTCGTTAATTCCCAAAAGACGTATAAAATAATAGTATGATCGGAAAACACAATACCGAGCATGCTTCCCATAAAGAGAAGAATGTATATGTAAAAGTGGATCAACGCTTGTTCTGTTGATAAATAGTAGATAGAGTATAAAATGACGAGTGTTCCTATGCCGGTAATTAACAAACCGAATATCATACTCAGTCCATCCAAATACGACAAAAAGTTAAGGTTAAAAGATGGTATCCAGTCCATTTTGTGCAATACAGTATCGCCATTTTTAATAATTGGAACTTTACCTAATAGTAAAAGGAAAAGAACTGCAGGAACAGGCAGAATAATCCATCCAACATGAAAGTGTTTCAAGCGTTTTAATTGTCTATTAAAAATCAGCAAAATGACTGCAAATAAAAACGGAATAAGAATAGCAGTATTGATTGTAAACAAATTAATTTCCCCTAACTAAAAAAACGCATTTCTCTTCTATTATATCGTAATTTATGTTTGAAAGCACGGTTCAAGTTGTAATTTGCATAAAAAAGTAGCATAAAAAATGAATAAAATATAGGTTAAGTATAGCAAATCTGCTTTACATGTCTTATAATATGAAGAAGTGAAAACGAAGAAAACTGAAAGGGGTGACTGAGTTGAGCAAAGTCAAAAGCCAGATGGATGAAAGAATCCTAGTCTGTGTATATTATGGTCCGAACGGTGAGAGGCTGATCAGGCGGGGATATGAATTATCCAGACTGACCAATTGTCCCTTTTATGTATTAACAGTAGATCGACTGGCCGAAGATGAATTTGATGCAGAAAAAGCAAGTTATATAGATCAATGGCGTACACTTGCAAGAGAACTCGGTGCTGCTAAGTTTATTATCAAGGATAAAGAGACTCGCCCAATTGCCAAGGCAATTAAAGAAGTGGCTTATCGATATAATATTACTCAAGTAATTGTAGGGGAAAAACCGCAGAATAGATGGGAAGAAATAACGAAAGGTTCTTTTGTAAATATACTTTTGCGTGAACTCGTTTTTGTTGACCTTCATATTGTTTCTGTAGATCGTGGCTTGGAAGTAAGCGATGAAGCAATGTATGAAAAAGGAATACGTGGATTTCTACAAAAAGAAGGCAACGGTTATGTTCTATCCTTTACAAAATCGAAGCATAACTTTTTTGAAGGTGTTTTTTACAAGGAAATTGGTACGGATTTTAATAACGGTATTTTTAAATATGTACGTGCAGGAAAGAGTCATCAAGTTAGAGTAACGGAAGACCGTGTAACGGAGAAAATAAAAGAGCACCCTAATATAAAACAATAAAGCCAAGCAGAAAGGCAATCTGCTTGGCTTTTTCATGATAGTGATTGGTCCATTTCCTCCAGTACCTCTTTAATGCTTTTATCTTGAATAATCAAATCCGCAAATTTATCATATGGAGTCGGTTCCTGGTTAATGATGATAAGTTTAGCTCCACGTTCTCTTGCCAGTAATGGAAACATATTAGCTGGTGATACAGTAAGGGAGGATCCAAGTACGATAAACAAATCAGCCTGTTCTGCAAGGTCCTCCGCTTCTTTGAAAGTGTCTTGTGGCAGCATTTCTCCGAACAACACAATACCTGGACGTATGGTGCCGCCACATTCACAAATGGAAGTAGGTTTTAAATAAGTGTCTCTTGTGTACGTCTTTTTACAATCGTGGCAGTAAAGATCTCTAAATGATCCATGTAATTCTTTTACATTTTTACTTCCGGCATCATGATGAAAACCATCCACATTTTGAGTGATAACCCCAGAAATCTTTCCTTCTTGTTCGTATTTGGCAAGTACATAATGTCCCACATGGGCCTGGTGTTGGTCAATGTCGGCAAGCCGGTGTTGGTAAAAAGAGGTGAATTCTTCTGGATTGTTTATAAGTGCTTGTATATTAGCGAGTTCATCGGGATTGAATTTTTCCCATAAACCTCGATCTTTTGAACGAAAATCCGGCAGTCCGCTTTCTGTGGACATACCTGCACCTGTGAAAACAACTACTTGATTGGACGCTTCAAAAAGTTCTGTCAATTTTTCCATCATTATCTCTACATCCTTTCAAGGATAATTTCTCATATATTCATCGTACCATAGCCTTTCATAAAGCACGACTAAAGGTAATTTTAGTGATTAACCTCTGGTCGTATAGATTAGAAAGTATAGGATCATGATTTAATTGTATTTCATGATTTGTTAGAATAGTCATTAAATTATCAACTATTTTTATGATGACTGATTGGGGAGTTCGACTATGTGTAAAAAAATCTATCAAAGATTACACACTTATGTTATTGTGTTTGGATTGGCAGCGGTTGCGGCCGGTTGTAGTATTGGTACGGATGCTGAGAAAGAAAATGAAGAAACAATAGAAGCAGTTTTAGAACAACTATTCACAGGACCCGATCAGGAATTAATTGAATTAGTAAATGATCCTGAAAATCAAACAGTCATAGGAGAAGGCGTAGAGAATACGAATGAAAATACAAATGAAGAAGAAAATGAACTGGATGTATATCTTGAAGAAATGAGTGGCCCCTATTTTACTGAAGATGCATTGGAACTTTTTACAGCGGTGTATCTGCTGTATTACCAAGTAGAGGCGGAAAATAACGATATTAAAATGAAACCGGATCATATTGACATTGAACAAATAGATGAGAAAAATGGTCGATACAATTTTACAATGGACGTTACTTATGAAAAGAAAGCGGACGAGAAACAGTCGGAAATAGGGAAAGTAAAAGGATATGTTAATTTTACAGACGATGATAAAATAACGAGATTTGAAATAACAGAAGATGAGTGGATAGAGGGTAAATTGGACAGTTTCCAATAGTTACAGCAGATTTAGACGAATAAGAAGTTTTATAAAAAAATGGTTTCAATCCTACTCACAGATTGAAACCATTCATCTACGCCTTATAGGTTATATTAAATAACGCCTTGCTCAATCATCGTATCTGCCACTTTTGTAAATCCGGCTATGTTTGAGCCAATAAGTAAATTGCCAGGGTGGCCATATTTGTTTGCTGATTTTGTACAGTTCGAATAAATATCTTTCATAATCTGTTTCAATCGTTTATCGACTTGCTCAAAAGTCCAGCTAATACGTGCGCTGTTTTGAGCCATTTCTAATGCAGAACAAGCTACCCCACCGGCGTTTACTGCCTGGGCTGGGCCAAAAAGAATGCCATTTTCTAAAAATGCATCGATAGCTTCACTAGTGCAAGGCATATTAGCCCCTTCTGCAACCACCTTCACATTACTATTGATTAACTTTTCTGCTGCGTCTTTATCTATTTCATTCTGCGTGGCGCAAGGCAGCGCAATATCACAAGGCACTGACCAAATCTTTGAACAGTCATCAAAGTATTCAGCTTCAGGATGTGTTTTGATATACTCACTAATTCGGCTGCCTTCAGAAAACTTAATTCGCTTGATTGTTTGTAGACTAAGACCATTACGATCGTAAATATACCCACTAGAGTCACTGCATGCAACGACTTTTGCACCTAGTTTAATGGCTTTATCCATCGCATAAATTGCCACGTTTCCGGAACCAGACGTAATGACTGTTTTATTTTTCATATTCATGCGATTATCCTGCAACATTTCGTTAACGAAATAAATGGTGCCAAAACCGGTTGCTTCCGTCCGAGTTAAACTCCCTCCGTATGAAAGTCCTTTTCCTGTGAGCACTCCTGCATGATAGGCTCCTTGCATTCGTTTGTATTGTCCGAATAAGTATCCGATTTCTTTACGACCGACACCAATATCCCCTGCTGGGACATCGGTATCAGGCCCGATATGGTTATAGAGTTCAGTCATGAAGCTTTGACAGAAACGCATAATTTCATGGTCTGACTTTCCTTTAGGGTCAAAGTCAGCTCCCCCTTTTCCGCCTCCAATGGATTGACCGGTAAGAGAGTTTTTGAATATTTGAGTGAGCGCTAAAAACTTCATTACACTCAAATTGACTGTCGGGTGAAAACGAAGTCCACCTTTATAAGGACCGATTGCACTATTGAACTGTACACGGTAGCCTCGATTTACTTGTGGCTTCCCCTCATCATCTATCCATGGTACTCGAAATGTGATGATACGTTCTGGTTCAATCAATCTTTCAAGAATATTATGTTCCATGTATGTGCTGTTTTTCACAAAGACAGGCAAAAGAGAATCAAATAGCATCTTAGTTGCTTGCAAGAATTCAGTTTCATGCGGGTCACGTGCTGCAACTTTTTTGTAAACACTATCCAAATAGTCTTTTGCTGACTGCTCTTTGTCCGACGTTTGTCTAGCAGTACCTGGCATGCTATGCACCTTCCTTTTTAATATATTGCGAAAAATTCTTTGCTTTTGTTATGAGTCATCGTTGTTTATAAGTTTTAGTTATAATATTCTTTGACATTTATCAAAAAAAATCCGTATTTGCCCTATATTCATTGTACACAACTGAATCAATCTATACAATATTAATAATAGATATAATTGATGCCTTAATGAGATGATTGAATGATGGAGGTCGATATGAATGGAATTTAGACAAATTAAATATTTTATGGAAGTGGCAAAAAGAGAACATGTAACAGATGCTGCAAATGCTCTGCATATAGCGCAATCGGCAGTTAGTAGGCAGATTTTTAATTTAGAGGAAGAGCTGGGAGTAGCATTATTTATTCGTGAGGGAAGGACTGTACGATTAACTAGAATAGGGAAGGTATTTTTTACAAGAATGGAGAAGGCAATGAATGTGATGGATGATGCAGCCCAAATTGTTCGGGAATATACTGATCCTCAAAAAGGAATGGTATACATTGGATTTCCTACGAGTCTTGCATCTTATATTCTTCCGACAGTTATTTATAATTTTCGGAAAGAATATCCGGAAGCCCAGATTAAGTTACATCAAGGTTCCTATAAAGAATTAGTCGATGCTGTGAAGAAAGGGGATATTGATATTGCACTGCTAGGACCTTTACCTACTGTGCACGAAAAAATAAAAAGTACCCCGCTGTTTACCGAAGAAATTGTTGCTTTGCTTCCGACAAGTCATCCGTTGGCTAATCGTTCCTCGCTGGAATTAAGTGAATTACAAAATGATCCTTTTATAATGTTCCCAGAAGGTTTTGTGCTTCGGAATGTCATTATGGAAGGGTGTTTGCAGAGAGGGTTCAAGCCGAAGATAGCCTTTGAAGGGATGGATATGGATGCTGTAAAGGGCCTAGTTTCTGCGGGGCTGGGTGTTACCTTGATTCCAGAAGTGACCTTGGTAGATTGTCTGCCGCGTTCTACAGTTAAAGTAAAGGTTACCGATCCAGAACTTCAACGTACGGTTGGTGTAACGATTCCCAAGGACCGGAGTTTATTACCGACAGAACAATTATTTTATGAATTTATAAAGGCATTTTTCACTCGAATTGAGTATTTTCAGCAATAATGGTCAAGTTTTTCAGAAAAAACCTTTGGCAGTTTCCACTATATTCGTGATATGATAGTACCCATAAAGTCAAGTGAATTTAAAGATAAATTAGGAGGTCGAAAATAGATGAGACCTGTCATTGGAATTGCGCCATCTATTGAGAATGGAAGCAATATGCATTTTATGAATAACGATAATGTGAATGCTATAAAAGAAGCTGGCGGCATTCCGTTTATTTTGCCTTATGGATATGAAACCGACATCATCTCTCAAACAGCGGAAATGATTGACGGTTTATACTTAACAGGTGGAAATGATATTGATCCAACATTGTTTAATGAAGAACCACATCCGAAATTAGGTGAAATTAATCCTGTACGTGATTTTTATGAGATTGCTTTAATCAATAAGATGTTAGAAATGGATAAACCAATCTTGGGTGTTTGTAAAGGATGTCAGATGATCAACATAGCATTGAATGGTGATATGTATCAGGATATATATACCCAAATGGATAGTGCCCTATTGCAGCACAGCCAACATGCCCCTCAAGAACATGGATCTCATTTTGTTAATATCCAATCTGATAGTTTACTTAAAACAATCATCGGAAAAGAGCAAATGAAAGTGAACAGTAGGCATCATCAGGCGAATCGGAAACCAGGTGAAAATATGATCCATTCCGGAGTTGCAAATGATGGAGTGATTGAAGCGAGTGAAAGTACAGTTCATCATTTTGTGCTTGGATTGCAATGGCATCCCGAAAATATGGCTGTAAAAGGTAATGAAGATGCTAAAAAGATTTTTAGTAGTTTTATTAAAGCGTGCCAGACAACATAAAAGACTTCTCTAGAGGTGATTGAGATTGGGAAGATGGAGTGAATTGGAGCAAACTGCAACAGATTTATTGCAGAAATATCAAGTTCCGGGTTGTATCATTGCGATTGCGAAACGCGGGGAAATAGTTTATGAAAAAAGTTTTGGTTATCGGGATGTGGCAAATAAAAAACAAATCAATGCGGATACAGTATTTGGGCTAGCATCATTAACGAAGTCTTTTACATGTGCGGCTATAATGAAGTTGGTGGAAGCTGGAAAAATTGCTTTGACAGATTCGGTAGTTGGTTATTTGCCAGAATTGCGAATTAAAAAAACAGAAAAACTCTCTGAAATGACAATTGCTCATTTTATGACTCATGCATCCGGCCTGCCTCCGTTACCTTCTTTAGATTTAGCAATGGTTCGGAAACTTAACCAGGAGCTAGACACTGATTATGGTGATATTCCTTTGAAAAAAGATCAATTACAAACCTATGAGGAATTGTTAACATTCATTGGCAAAAAGAATATTGATTTAGTGAGCGATCCAGGAGAATTATTTAGCTATTCTAATGATGCTTATGCTTTATTAGGTGCCATTATTGAAAAAGTAACGGGCATCACCTATGAAGATTATGTGATGGAGGAAATTATTAAACCGTGTCAGATGTCACAAACGCATTTTCTAATAGAGGATTACGGCGAATATGATAATGTGACGACTTGTTACGAATGGAATGAGGCAACAGATGAAATATATGCCGTAGAAGATTGGTGGGATGCGCCACCAATGCGAGCAACCGGTTTTTTAAAATCAACAGTTCGTGACATGATGCGTTATGCACAATTATATATGAATCAAGGACTAGTGGATAATCAAAATATATTATCTAAAGAAAGCATTGAGGAGATGTTAACCCCACATATAAAAATGGACCCGGAGAAAATGTATGGGTATGGCTTTTCTGTGACGGAAGATTACCATGGAACGACGATGATTGATCATGGGGGTAGTTTGCAATCTATTTCTTCTAAGTTTGCTATATTACCAGATGAAGGCGTTTCGGCGATAGTGCTTACGAATCTAGCAGACTTTCCGGCTGGTCGGTTACTATTAATGGCGTTAAATGCATATTATGGACGCTCTCTAGATGCAGATCATTTAGGATTTGAAGCAATAGAACTATCACCAGAAATTTTTGCATCTTATACAGGAAAATACATATCTGACGAAGGTATGGATTGTGTCCTGCGTTTTTCTGATCAAGGCGATTTTGAATTCTTTTATCGTGGAAGAAGTTACCCTATCACATTCGTTCAAGAAAACGTATTTACCGCTTGGATAGACGGCACCGCTGAACCTATAGAGTTATTAAAAGATACACAAGGTAATGTTTTTGCATTGTCCATCTATCACAGAGTTATACCTAAAATAGGGAGATAAAACGAACTTTTATTAAAAGATATTATGAATGACTACAACAAGGAGAGAAATGAAATGAAAATATATATTATGGCAGATGGAGAAGGAATTTCTGGTGTTGTTCACTCGTCTGAAATGCATCAAAGCGGTGAACGGCATGATGAGTTTAGAAAACTAATGACAAAAGATGTGAATGCTGCCATCGAAGGAGCTTTTCAAGGCGGTGCGACAGAAGTAGTCGTCAATGATGCTCATTGGTCCATGCTCAATATTATTTATGAAGACCTTGATGAGCGTGCAGAAATTATCCGTGGTGGAAACAAGCGCGACTCCATGATGGAACAAGTGGCGGGATTTGATGGTGCTCTCTACATTGGTTTACACGCAAAAGTTGGACATTCACACGGCGTTGCAAATGAGACATTGATCGGTCCGGCGATGCACGAAATGCGTATGAACGGTCATCCTGTTGGAGAATTGGAGATGAATGCTGCTATTGCAGGTCATTATGGCGTGCCTGTGTTAATGGTGTCTGGGGATGATATGTTGAAGGAAGAAGCAGAAGAAGTACTAGGTAGTGTAGAGACAGCGGTTGTTAAAAAGTCAATTGATCGTTGGAGTGCAAGATGTTTATCCATGCCGAAAGCTCATCATGAAATTATTACAAAAGCAAAAAATGCTGTGAAAAGAATCGAACATTTTAAACCATATGAGGTATCAGGATCAGTGGAATTTGAAATCGAATGGACGTCTACTGCTGAGTGTAAACGCGCAAATTTGATACCAGGTTCTTATATGAAATCACCACGAGTCATTGCATATAAAGCAGATAATTACTACGATGCTTGGCGAGGTATCCATGCTTGCTTAAATTTAGGAGAAACAGGATTTGATTCCATTTATGGTTGATAGGAGTGAAGTGCAATGGGGAAGAGATATCGTGATTTAGGTTTTTCTATCGGCATGCTTCCAACTGGTTCTAAGAACTGTATTACGGATGTGTCAGGTGTTTATGTAGGCCATCAAACAGTAAAGCATCCGCTAGAAGATGATGACTTTGCATGTACAGGTGTAACTGCCATATTACCGCATGAAGGAAATGTTTTTCGAGAAAAAGTAATCGCTGCAAGTCATGTATTTAATGGATTTGGAAAAACAACCGGTCTTGTGCAGTTGAATGAATTAGGCCGTTTAGAATCGCCAATCATGCTTACAAATACGTTTGGTGTACCTGCTGTAGCCCAAGGTGCTTTGACTTACTTATTAGAAAATAATGAAGAGATTGGTGACACCACAGGTACTGTAAACACAGTTGTAGGAGAATGTAATGATAGTTATTTAAACTCCATTCGCAAACTTCCTGTTACGCCAGAACATGCCAGACAAGCTATTAACAAAGCAACAACGGAAAAAGTAAGAGAAGGTGCAATTGGTGCAGGCTCAGGTATGGTTTGTTGTGGGTTTAAAGGTGGCATAGGTACATCCTCCAGAATTGTTGCTTCAGGGGATACTTCGTACATGGTAGGTTGTCTTGTTTTGAGTAATTTTGGTAGAAAGGAAGACTTACTACATTACTATCCAGCATTAAAAAACATGGTGACAGAAGTGAAGGTATCCGAGAAGGATATGGAAACAGATGGATCGATTATGATAGTGCTTGCCACGGACGCACCAGTAAATGAAAGGCAATTACATCGGATTGCTAAACGGTGTGGCATTGGATTAGGCAGGACGGGAAGTAATATGGCGAATGGAAGCGGAGATATTGTCATTGCTTTTACGAATAACCGTACGTTTCCGCATCATAATGAGTCTACTATAGAGGAAATGCCACAATTGCGTGACGATCATGCTGTAATGAACGATATGTTTCAGGCTGCAACAGAAGCAACAAATGAAGCTATATTAAATTCTCTTACTATGGCAGAAACGACGAGAGGACGAAATAGTAGAGTGGTAGAAGGTATTTTAGCTAGTAAATCAAATAACGTTTAACTAAAATTTTCCGAAATTAAATTGAACAATTAAATATCTTATTGTATAATAGAAAAACATATTGAAACAAGCAATAAAATAATACCAGCTTCTAAACATGGGAAAGTAATAAAGTATTTCTTCGGTAGATTCCTAACTCCGTGATTACTTTTTTGCTCGATTTCATCTGCAATTTGTCTTCGCTTGCTGATTTTACTAATAAAATACTTAAAATTATTTATAAAAGGGTTAAAGAATCCTTTTTCTATGATAAATAAAATAGCACCAATCATTGTGACGAATAGGGATATTAAAAACAATGAGTCTACCCACACAGTATAGGAAAAGGGAGTTGATGCTAAAAGTGTAAAAGTAACGGAAGCGAGAATCATCACCGCCACAAATGAAAACGCTAACCTGTGCATATAAAATCAACCTCCAATGTTTGCTAATATAAATTGTATACATAGTCTGAATCTGTCGCCAATGATATGCATAGAATTTAAGAGGTTTTGTTTGTGAAATCGCTGCCACTATTCGTTATGCATGCAATAACAAGTTTTAAAATTCAGCTCAAAAAGGGGGAGGCAAGTTTGAAAAGAATATTATTGTCTTTGCTGTTTGTAAGTCTACTTACCGTTATCGCTGCTTGTGGCTTTGATGAAAGTAATGAACAAAATCAGAATAATAACAATGCTGATAATGGAGATCAAGAAGTGAATGCTGATAGCGATGAATCAACAGGTGAGAATGCTATCAATTTATTTGAAAGCTCAGAAATACCGACATTGGACTCTTCACATGCTCACGATACGGTGAACATACCAACATTGAACAATATAAATGAAGGTCTTTACCGGGACGATGAAAACCATCAACCCCAACTTGCGCTGGCGGAAAGTGATGAGTTGAACGAGGACGAAACTGAGCATACATTTACGTTGAAGGAAACTACGTGGAGCAATGGGGATCCAGTAACAGCTCATGATTTTGAATATGCTTGGAAGCGAACATTTGAAGAAGTAGGACATTATGCAGACATGTTTGTTACAGCTAATATAAAAAACGCTCAAGAGATTTTAGATGAAGAAATGGATCCAGACGAATTAGGTGTGGAGGCGAAAGATGATAATACACTGGTTGTTACTTTAGAAAGCCCAAACCCACTTTTTAAAAATTTAATGGCGTTCCCAACCTTTTTTCCACAAAATCAAGAGTTTGTAGAGGAAAAAGGGGATGATTATGGAACGGAAGCAGATAACGTACTATTTAATGGTCCTTTTGTTCTTGATTCATGGGAACATGATAAAGGCTGGGTAATGAAAAAGAACCCGGATTATTGGGATGCTGAAAACGTAGAACTTGATAAAATCAATGTTAATGTTGTAAAAGATACATCAACCTTGGTTAATCTTTGGGAGACAGGGGAGCTGGATAGAATCGAGTTGTCCTCTTCTTATGTCGATGAATACAAAGACGATGATAGTTTTGTCACAGAGGAAAGGCCCTCCATTATTTTTTTAAGAATGAATCACAACCAGGAAGCTTTCCAAAACGCAGATATTCGAAAAGCGCTTGATATGTCTGTTGATAAAGAATCGATGACCGATGTTATTTTAAATGATGGCTCTAAGCCACTTTACGGTCTGATTCCTAGTGATTTTTCTTTTACTTCAGATGAAGAAGATTTTCGAGATTTGAATGGTTCTTTTAATGAAGGTTCAGCAGAAGAGGCACAGGAATTATGGGAAAAAGGACTGGAAGAAATCGGTGAAGAAGGACTAGACATGAAATTGACGGTCTCTGATGATGAGTCACATCAAAAAGTAGCAGAGTATATTAAAGACCAGCTGGAATCTAATCTGGACGGAATGAGTTTGGAAATAAAAAAGGTTCCTTTCGAAGCTAGATTAGAACAAGAAAAAGATGTAGATTACGATATGGTTATTTCTACATGGGCGCCTGACTACAATGACCCATTAACGTTTTTGGAAATGTGGATGACGGATGGTTCTGCTAATCGAATGGACTACTCTGATGAAAAGTATGATGATTTAATCGATAAAATCCGTGAAGAAACAGACGAGTCAAAACGTTTTGACATGATGTTAGAAGCTGAAAAGACGTTGATGGATGAGATGCACATACTACCAATGGTACAGGATGCTGACGCTATATTGATGAAACAGAATATAGATGGCTTTGTTCGCCATCCTGCAGGCGCAGGTTATGATTATAAATGGACGAAAGTGAAGTAGTATAGGATTTTGTTAATAAAGCGAAATAGCACCCATTATGCACGCTTTATAATAAAAGGATTTTTAATAAAAAAGAACTGCGGTGATATGTCAAGAGAATAATATTTGATTATCAAGGTTCATTTTGATTAAAAAAAGCAATATAAACTACATCCAGTAATTACTTTCCATATACTGGAAAGTAATTAAAAGAGTTAATGATCTAGCTATGTTCAAACTGAGTTACCTGGAACGGATGGCGGCGACTCCTGCGGGAACAGCACGAGTCTTGAGACCCCACAGTGAGCGGTTTA
>DATGUH010000100.1:0-16467 GCA_035301445.1 Pseudogracilibacillus sp.
ACAACAGAGACGACGCTGTTACTTCAAAAAACGAATGATTTAGCTGAAGATGTCAATCATAAAGTAGCAAGATTGAACAGTGTTTTTGAAGGAGTAGAAGAAGTTGGTGATACGTTCAATAACCTCACTCGTTCGATGAAAAAGTTATCCAATTCTATATCCGTATCATCTGAAGAAGATGTAGAAAAAGCAACTGAAGCAGTAAAATGGAGTACAGCTATTATGAATATTTGGAGAAACCGTAAATCATAAAGGAGGAGCAAAAATGTCAGAAGGTCAAAATAGTAGTTTCTTATTAGGAGCACTTTTGGGTAGTTTGGCTGGTGCATCTCTTGCACTTATATTTGCGCCGAAATCAGGTCAGGAATTTCGCGGAGATCTAAATCGTGGAACTAGACAAGCATTGGATAAAGCCGGTGAATTGAAAGATAAAGGTAGCATGTATACCGAAAAGGCCATTGAAAAAGGTGCAGAATTAAAAGATAAAGGTTCAGCACTTACGAAACAAACAGTTGACTCCACAACAAAATTAACCAAAGAAGTTTCAGATAAAACCGTTGATTTGGCACAAGATTTATCGGAAAAATCAAAGGATCTTGCTAAAGAAGCAACTGATAAAACAAAAGATCTCGCTAAAGATGTTTCAGAAAGTGCAAAATCGACTGCGAAAGATGTAACAGATAAAGCAAAGGATTTAAAGACTGTGAAAGACCAAGCAGTTGAAGATGCAAAAGAAATAAAAGAAGATGCAAAAGATGAAGCTGCAGATGTAAAAGATGCAGTAAAAGAGTAAAAAAGGTTTGTGAGCCGTTTCTAACGCTCACAAACTTTTTTATTTGCTGAATAAGATAGTTGCTGTACAGTTCTTAGCATTTCAATGCCATGTGATGGCCAGCTGATCTCCATAATGGATTTCATCGTGAAAGCGGGCAGATTGATCATTAATCGTTAATGAATAAGTTCCCTGATTAGCAAGTTCAATATCAACATAACGGAATACATCTTGAAAAATAAATGGACGCAGAGAAGTTTCTTCTGCTGTGAGTATATCACCATTATGTATTTTCTCTGCTTGTGACAATTCTTGTTCGTTCCTGTAAATGACGATTTGTTTTTTTGACATTTCAACTAGCTCACCATTGAATGTCACTTCAATCGTATGCGTTGGCATTTTATCTAACTTTTTCATTATTGTATGAATGGTTACTGGTACAGGCTCCTTTATAATAAGATTGTCCCCATTTTTAATTTGGGTAGATAATCCTGTCTTATTATTATTTAGAAAAATTTGTGGACTTCCTTGATCTATTTTTATTTCTCGTCCGTTGAGTGTAATATGAAATGAATTATGTTGTTGCTTTAATAAATATGGATATTTATCGTTTAAAAATTCACCGATTGTTGTTGGAAAATGGTTGGTGATTTTGTCCTTATCTTGAATAATATAATCTGCTTTTTCTTCGTAACCATTCACAAAATATACGGATTGGATACTTTCTTTTTCACCATTAAAAGTAAAATGGATTATTTCTGTACTTTCTTCTAACACATCTTTAATAGGTAGATGAGGTTTTTTACCGTCATATCCTTTTTCAATGGTAATCTTATCTTCTGCTTCTATAGGATGATTAACCGTAGCTGCTTGATTGTTAACATAAATCACGGGTGCTTTACCATACTTTCCTCTTAATGTGATATTTTGTCCGTTGATTTCAACAATATGAGACAAACCAATTTTTCCGTAATATTTATTAATATCTATTCCTGCCTGAACAAGGCAATCGCCAACTGTTAAATTTTTTGTCTGAAACATTAATGTAAGACGATTATTAACATAGACATTTGTATAATGTAGCGGATTCTCCGTGGCACTAATGGCAATACCAATTGGGGTGACAAAATCGGGACCATTAGGTAGCACGTGTTGATTATCTTTATCCAGTACAGATACACCATCTATACCACGAATAGCTACCCTGTTTTTCGGCAGATTTAAGTATGCTGCTAATTGATCAGCAATATTCGGGGTCATACTGCCACCGCCGATTAACATGACAGCCTGGGGCACATTTGCGTTTAATTTAAGAACTTCTTCACCAAGCAATTGTGATAATCGCTCTATTTGATGTGAAATTTGTTCAACCAAAGCTTCATAAGTGACTTCTGTTTCTAAACCTAATATATCATGGGCAATAGAAGACTTTTCGTTGATTACTTGTTGCTTGACACGTTCAGCTTCTTTAAAATCAAGCAGATATGCATCACTAATTGCTTCTGTGAATTCATCTCCTGCTACTGATACCATACCATATGCAGTCACAGTACCATCACTGGAAATGGCTATATCACTCGTACCTGCACCAATATCAATGAGTGCAACATTAAGTCTACGCATGGATTGTGGAACAAGCACATGAATGGCTGCAATAGGTTCTAATGTTAGTGCCTTCATATTCAAATCAGCACGTTCCAATGCGGCTAATAGGGATTCAATAACGACTTTTGGAAGGAAAGTGGTGATAATTTCAACACCTGCCTCCTTACCAGATTGGTCTATAAGAGAGCCAATTCGCTCATCATCTATATAATAATGTAACACGGAATATCCGACACAGTGATAATTCGTAAATTGTTGATTGTTAGCTTTAACTAGTTCGATTTGTGCTTGTTGAATGGCACTTAATTCTAAATGGTGTACTGATTCTTTAGATGTCATTGGTTGATTTAATATAGATATATTCTTTTTAGTTTTAACGGTTTTTAAAGCGCGTCCAGCTGCTGCTACAGAAACATCTTGAAGTTTTCCATGTTTTTCTTCTAATTTTGTTTTAACTTTTTTAATAACTTCTGCAACTTTAATAACGTCTTGAATTTGACCATCTAGCATTGTTCTTTCTGCATGTTGTTCTGTATAATAGTCTATGACACTAAATTGCTCACCTTTCTGTTCAAGCAATATACCGCTGACAGACTGTGTTCCAATATCTAGTGCAAAAATAATATCACCCATATGATGTATTCCTTTCTATCAAATAAAATGGCATTTTTAAGATAATTCTTTAAACTATATCATTATTATATATGTATTTGTGTGACAAAGAAAACAATTTTCGCTATAATTGTTCTAATTATGAAATATATAAAAGGGGAGTCTTGCTAATGAGTAATGGAAATGTAGAAAATTTACGAGAAGATCTGGATGCTTTAAATCTAGAAATATTGGATTTAATCAATAAGCGCGCAGGGATTGTTCAAGAAATTGGCGAGATTAAAAGTAAGCAAAGTACTCAGGCTTTTGATCCTGTCAGAGAAAGAGATATGCTAAACCATATTATTGATCATAATAACGGTCCGTTTAAAAATGCGACTGTTGAACATATTTTTAAAGAGATATTTAAAGCAGGTCTTGAAATTCAAGTGGATGATCAACAGAAGGAACTATTAGTATCTCGTAAGCGTAAAGCAGAAGATACTGTAATCAATATCAAAGGTGTACCATTTGGAGATGGAAATACTCAATTTATTTTCGGACCTTGCGCCGTAGAAAGTTATGAACAAACTGCTGCAGTGGCAGAAGTTATTAAAGAAAAAGGCCTGAAATTCATGCGTGGGGGAGCATTTAAGCCACGTACTTCTCCATATGACTTCCAAGGTCTTGGTATAGAAGGTTTGAAAATATTGAAGCAAGTAGCAGATGAATATGATTTAGCTGTTGTAAGCGAAATTGTTAATCCAGCACATATAGAAGAAGCACAAGACTATATTGATGTCATACAAATTGGTGCTAGAAATATGCAAAACTTTGAGTTACTTAAAGCTGCTGGTGAAGCGAACAAGCCTGTTATTTTAAAACGAGGAATGTCTGCAACGATTAAAGAGTTTATTAATGCAGCCGAATATATTATTTCACGTGGTAATGGAGATATTATTCTTTGTGAGCGTGGTATTCGTACCTACGAAACAGCAACAAGAAATACATTGGATATTTCAGCTGTACCTGTTTTAAAACAAGAGACACATTTGCCTGTATTGGTTGATGTAACCCATTCTACAGGTAGAAGAGATTTACTTATTCCTACTGCCAAAGCAGCGCTTGCTATTGGTGCTGATGGAGTAATGGCAGAAGTACATCCTGATCCTGCTGTAGCGTTGTCTGACTCTCAACAGCAAATGAATTTTGAAGCATTCGATATCTTTTACAATGAAGTAAATAACTATGGAATGAAAGTTAAATAGTTATTTATAATACAGCAGGCGAAGTCCAAAGTCTGCTGTATATTTTTTGTAATTTGTCCCAAGCTGGGATATGATGAAAATGATAAATATACTTGTACGGAGGTGTGTGTGATGAGTATCACAATTTATGATGTAGCAAGAGAAGCAAATGTTTCAATGGCAACTGTATCACGTGTTGTCAATGGTAATCCAAACGTAAAACCGACGACTAGAAAGAAAGTGTTAAGAACAATTGAAGAACTAGGTTATCGACCTAATGCGGTTGCAAGAGGATTAGCAAGTAAGAAGACAACAACTGTAGGGGCAATTATTCCTGATATCTCCAGCACGTTCTTTTCAGAGTTAGCCAGAGGGATAGAAGATATTGCATCCATGTATAATTACAACATTATTTTAAGTAGTTCCGACCAAAATAAAGATAAAGAATTGCATTTAATCAATACAATGTTAGAAAAGCAAGTAGATGGCATCGTATTCATGGGCGGTGAAATTACAGAAGATCACATTTCTCAATTTAAGACTGCTCAAGCTCCTGTAGTATTGGCAGCAACACAAGATCATACTAAATATTTGCCATCTGTTAATATTGATTATGAAGCCGCTGCCTTTGAAGTAACAAGGCATTTGATTGAAGGAACCAATGCGCAACCTGCAATCATTACCGGTGGCGATCATGTACAATCAAACGGTCTGAAATATGAAGGCTATAAAAAAGCGATGACAGAGGCAGATATAGAAATAGATGACTCTTTAGTCGTTGTTAACGAGTCAACTTATATTGGGGGAGTAGAAGCAGCAGCTGAAATTATACAGCTTGAAAAACGTCCTAAAGCAGTATTTGTAACAACGGATGAAATGGCTGTTGGCGTTATTCATGGATTACAAGATCATGGAATAACAGTACCAGATGATATAGAAGTCTTTGGTTTTAATAACACTCGTGTAGCTATGATGGTTCGTCCTACATTAACAACAGTGATTCAACCATTGTATGATATTGGAGCAGTAGCAATGCGGTTACTTACTAAATATATGAATCATGAGACAGTGGATGAAAATACAGTTATTTTACCACATCGAATCATGGAGCGCGATTCAACCAAATAAGTAACTTTTGGGGGAAGATTAGAGCTATATGAGAAAAAGAGATGTTCTAACACCACTAGGAATTACGATAGGCTTTATTATGATCATGCTTGCCATTTTATCAAATGGCGGGCGTGAAGGTATTGATAATTTTATTGATATTGCGTCTATTTTTATTGTGATTGGTGGTTTGATTGGATCCTTACTAATTAACTTTAAGTATGAACAAATAAAACTATTTAACAGCGTGATGAAAGAAGCCTTTCGAAAAAATGATTATGATTTAAATGAAATGATTTACTTATTTGTTCGTTTATCTGATTATGCACGAAAAGAAGGATTGCTGGCATTAGAAATTAAATTAGATGATGAGGATGTCCAAGATCCGTTTATTAAAAAAGGTATTCTCTTAGCTGTGGATGGAATTGAACCAGAAATGATTCATGAAATCATGGACGCAGAGATTACCGCTACACAAAATAGACATGAAAAGGGAAGGGCCATTATAGAAAAAGCAGGGGAATATGCACCAGCATGGGGTATGATTGGGACCTTGATTGGCCTAGTACTTATGCTTAGTAGTTTAGATGATCCTGCAAGTCTTGGACCCAATATGGCCGTCGCACTATTGACAACGTTGTATGGAACGATTCTTGCCAATCTTGTTTTTTTACCAATGGCAAGTAAATTAGAAATTAAAACAGAAGAAGATATTTTTATGAAGCAAATCATTATTGAAGGTATTATTGGTGTACAATCCGGACAAAGTCCTCATATTTTGGAAGAAAAGTTAAGTGCATTTTTACTGGATGAAGGGAATCATCACTCCGAAACGTTTGGTGCGGGGGACAAGCTTCATGAGACGTAAATCTGACGAAAAGAAGCGAAAAGGTTCACCAAGATGGATGGTTACTTATTCGGATATGGTCACTTTGATACTTGTTTTTTTCATTTTATTATTTTCTATGTCTCGAATCGACCAATTGAAATTCGAATCGATTACGGAATCATTTCAAAACAGAAATGTACTGGACTTTATATCAACCGATATATTATCTGAAGAACCTTCTGGAAATAACGGTCAAAACAGTGGACAGGCTGATAACGGTAATCATGATGAGAATCAAAATGAAGAAGCAGATTTAAATGAGTTAAAAGAACAACTGGAAAAATGGGAAGACAAAGAGGATGAACTTACTGCATTAATGATGGATGTTGAAACGTTTTTGGAAGAAGAAGATCTCGAGGACCAAGTGAGTGCTACTCGATCAGCAGAAGGCGTGACACTTGTTTTACAAGATAGTATTCTTTTTGACTCTGGAGAAGCATCCCTGTTAGATAGTGGGAAACCATTTTTGAACGAAGTTGCTAGATTACTGTCAGATATGCCAAATAAAATACGGGTAGAAGGGCATACTGATAGTCGACCTATTTCTACTTATCGTTATCCATCAAATTGGGAATTATCCGGCGCCAGGGCAGGTAGAGTTGTTCGACATTTTTCGGAAGAAGCAGATTTAAATTCAAATCGCTTTCTTATTGCTGGATATGGTGATACCCAACCAATAGATCCTGACAATATGGCAAAAAACCGCCGTGTAGAAATTGTTATTTTAGATGAAAAATATGAAGAGCAGTCAGAATAAATAAGCTGAACAGATCCTTTCCTGTTTAGCTTTTTTGATTTGTGTACAGATTTAAAGAGGAAAGAACAACATTACTTTTATGCAAAAAAAAACGAACTATTCTAGTGTGAATATCGCTTCAGAAATATACTTCGCTTTCCGCTGGCAGGTGGAGAGCTTTCGTCGGGCCTAGTCCATTCCACCAGCAGGAGTCTGCGTAAATTTCCTCCGCTAAAATCAACTGAATGTTCGTTTTGTATAACTTAAATTAATAGTGTTCCAGCTTTTAGATCAATTATTATTTTCTTTTTTATCGCCATTATTACTGTTATCATTGTTACTATTTTTATTTTCGTTATCTTTATCATTTTTAGATGAATCATTTTCCTTCTTATCATTGTTATTGTTATTGTTGGAATTGTCTTCATCTTTTTCTTTATCTTTTTTCTTCTTATCTTTCTTTTTATCTTTTTCTTTTTTATCCTTTTCTTTATCCTGATCTTCCTTCTTATCTTTATCTTCTTTTTTATCTTTATTTGATTCCTCTACTTTAAGCTCTTTGGACAGCTCTGATTCTCTGCCAAAGTAATTGACAGCTCGTACATAATAAACACCTGAATTTCCTGGTAGTTCATAGGATCTATCTGTTGTATGCCCTATAAGTTCTGTTGATCCACCTTTGTCACTTGCATGGAATATACGGTAGCCGACAATCAGATGACCATCAGCTCCATTCCAATTTAATGTTCCATCAGTATTCGACAGTGCACTTGGTTCTGGTGGATCCTCGCCATTATCATCCTCAATTTCACCATCGGAATCTGAAGAAGATCCTTTCGTCACACTGATTTTATCCCAAGCATCTGCGTTCTTTCGTGGAATAAGTTGAGACAGATCATCAAGCCTGTCGTATCCTTCACGTTCCAGCCAATCTGGATTAAAGGTAAATCCTCCTTTTCCACTCTTAGTAAATTCAGAAGGAGTTTTATCGCTCGCTACAACTGGCTTACCATCTACTTCAACAATTGGCTTATCACCACCGATTAGGCTGTCATCTTTTTTCTTTGGTACATACTCTGAATTATAAATATCTGTTTGAACAAGTCCTGCATCTGAACATATATCCGATGGCGCCATGCCTGAAGACCCACAATAACTAGCGGAAACAATATTTTCTGGTTGTTCAAATTTATCCTGTGGTGCCATTGTTTCAGCGTCTAAATCTGACAAAGCATTGACGAAATTCGCCCATAAAGCTTGGTTACGCTGACTGTAAGTTAAACCACAGTTTGGACAATTATCAATAGATGATGGTGTATTATATCCAATCCATGTTCCTAATGTAACGTTCGGATTTGTACCGACAAACCAAGCGTCTTTATAGTCATCTGATGTTCCTGTTTTTCCTGCCCAATCAACTCCTCCATGTGTCAATCTGCCAGGAAGGGTGGCAGCAGTACCTTCCTTCATGACATCCCGCATCATATCAATGGTTAAATAGGCCGTTTGCGGTGAGAACACATCGACAGGGTCTTCTTCATGTTCATAAACAACTTCCCCGTCGGAATCGGTTATTTTTTCAATCATATAAGAATCTTTATATTTACCTTGATTAGCAAAAGTAGTAAAGGCACTTGTGTTTTCCTCTACAGTGACACCTCTTGTTAAGCCGCCAAGTGCTAAGGAAGGTCCAGCATCTTCCTCCTCAAAATGAAGTCCCATTTTCTCTAAGTAATTTTTCCTTGGGTTCTCACCCATAATATCCGAGTAAATATAATGAGCCGTCACGTTATAGGAATGAGTAAGTGCTTCTCTTGCAGAAACGAGACCGTAATACCCACCACCATAGTTTCCAGGTTTACCTGATGGGGTAGGGATATCCGCAATGACAGATCCTGGTTGTAATTTCCCCATATCCATCGCTGGTGCATAAGCTGCCAGTGGTTTAAAGGTACTCCCTGGAGATCTATGTGCTTTCGTTGCTTTGTTATACACATTTTCACCGACTTCATATTCTCTTCCGGGGTAGAAGGACAGAATCTTTCCGGTGCTATTTTCCATCAACACGGCACCAGCTTCGACTATTTCATCATTCTCTGGGTTGTCAGGGCCGTAGTGCTCATAGTTTTTACCGACTTCTTTCATTGCTTCATACTTATCTTTATCGATGGTCGAGTGAATATGATAGCCATTTTTACGTAAAGCAAGGTCTGCTTGTTCATTATAATCGGCTTTGATATCATCATCTGCTTCTAGATCTTCCATCGTTAAGCCATCTTCTTCAGCAATTTGTTCTATAATAATATCTTTAGCACGTGATTCTAACTCATCTACAATGGCTGGGTTTTTTTCGGAAGGTGAAACTGATTTTTCTGTGAAGTCTTCTGTAATATCGTAAGCCATTGCTTCATCATACTGTTCCTTTGTAATAAACTTTGCTTTGTGCATTCGTTTTAAAACAGTTTTCATTCTTTCTTTGCCTAAAGCCAATCCATCCTCGTCTTTTATTTCTCCGTCGGCAGTAAATGGCGTGTATGCAAATGGATTTTGCGGTATACCAGCTAGAAAAGCGGATTGAGCAACGTTTAATTCTTCCGGATCCTCACCAAATACTCCTTGTGATGCCGTTTGAATACCGGCAATATTTTTACCGGATGCATCTCGTCCGTATGGAACGATATTTAAATATGCTTCCATAATTTCGTCTTTTTCAAAAAAGTTCTCTAGACGCATGGCCAACAGTATTTCTTTTGCTTTCCGGTCAAATGACACTTCATTCGTTAATATTTGGTTCTTGATTAATTGTTGGGTAAGCGTACTACCACCCGTTTGTGAACCAGTATTGGCTACTTCTTGATACATGGCACGGATAATCGCTTTTGGAACGACACCATTATGTTCGTAAAAATGTTCATCTTCTGTAGAAACGACTGCTTCAATCAGAAAATCAGAAATATCATCGAGCTCTACTTCTTCACGATATATATCTGCCCGGATATCCCCGATATATTCATCATCGGCGTAGTACATTTTAGACGTTTCTTCATAATTATAAATATCATCCCGCATTGATTCATAGTCCCGTATTGGCTCATCTTTTACTAGAGAGGCGAAATAGCCGGCACCAGCGCCAACACTAAATACAGCGATTGTCGAACCTACAATGATAAAAAGTAAAATAACATTCCAAAAAACATCATATGTAATGCGTGAAGTACGCTGTATTTTCCCTTCGTCCCAAGCATTTGTTATTGCAGCCCAAATACGCTCGAAAAATGCTTTTAAATTCATATGGAAACCTCCTAAATTTCAAGTACTTATTATACCATATAATGAAGTTAATTTGTCGAATTAAATGTATAAATAAAGTGATGAATCAACATTTTAATTTTGTAATAATGGGATAGGGTAGAATGAAGATGGCAATATCAAAAGCATGAAAAAAGCTATTATGATGTAACAACATAGGGAATACATATATTGAAATATTTACATGGATACTAAATAGTGATATCGGGATAATAAAACAAACTGGTAAAGTGTTTATTATTGCATTTTTAATATATTTTACATACAATAAATTTAATTCTTAATATAAATTGCTTAGAAAGACCGGAGTAGTCATACAAATCCCTTTTACAGCGAACTGACGGATGGTGTGAGTCAGTAAACATTTGTAGATGAATTACAGTCTGGAGCTAATTTCACTGTTATTTAGACAGATGGAACGGTGGCATCATCGTTAACAATACCAAGTGGCAATGATTATATTGCAACAAGGGTGGTACCGCGAGTAATGGCCTCGTCCCTTTTATAGGGATGGGGTCTTTTTATATTTTATATATGGAGTGTGAAGCGAATTGGATATTTTAAAAGATTTAAATGATCGTGGCTTGGTGCAGGCAACGACAGACGAAGAAGGATTAAAAAAACATTTAGACGAAAATCAAGTAACTTTATATTGTGGTTTCGATCCTACTGCAGATAGTCTTCATATCGGACACTTGCTACCAATTACTATGTTGAAACGATTCCAGCAAGCAGGGCACCGACCGATTGCTTTAATTGGTGGAGGTACTGGAATGATAGGAGATCCTAGTGGGCGCTCTGAGGAACGGTCATTGAATGAGGCGAGTGTCGTACAAGGATTTGCGGATAGTATTCGAACACAACTAGGAAAAATTTTAAACTTTGAAGAGGGGGATAATGCAGCCGTTGCGCGTAATAATCATGATTGGTTGTCAGGACTTACATTGATAGAATTTTTACGGGATGCAGGGAAACACTTTACAGTTAATTATATGCTAGCAAAAGATTCCGTTTCTTCTCGCATTGAAGATGGACTTTCCTACACAGAATTTAGCTATATGCTCATGCAATCTTATGATTTTTCTAAACTTAATGAAGAAGAGAATTGTACATTGCAAATTGGAGGTAGCGATCAGTGGGGGAACATTACAGCTGGCATGGAATTTATCCGTCGTACTCGAGGCGATGATAAAGTAAAAGTATTCGGAATGACTGTACCATTGATTACGAAAGCAGATGGTACTAAATTTGGGAAAACAGCCGGTGGTGCAGTATGGCTTGATCCGGAGAAAACAAGCCCATATGAGTTTTACCAATTCTGGTTTAATACAGATGATCGAGACGTTATCAAATTCTTACGCTATTTTACATTTTTGGATATAGATACGATTAATGGATTGGAAAAATCCCAAAAAGAAGACCCTGGTGCTCGTGAAGCCCAAAAGAGACTAGCGGAAGAAGTAACGAAGATGGTACATGGTGAGGCAGCACTTGAACAGGCCATCAAGATTTCTACTGCATTATTTAGTGGAGATGTGAAACAACTGACCAAAGAAGAAATTGAACAAGGCTTTAAAGATGTTCCAAACTTTGAAATGGCCAAAGAAGAAATTGGTCTTGTAGAATTATTAGTTAACGCTGGTATTTCTTCTTCTAAACGTCAAGCTAGAGAAGATATCAACAATGGTGCGATTTACATCAATGGTGACCGTAATCAAGATGTACAGCATACAGTGACTGGCGATGATCGGATGGAAGACACGTTTACGATTATACGCCGTGGTCGCAAGAAGTATTTCCTGGTACATTTTAAATAATAATGTTTTATAAATTAAAGGCCCTTGATCTATTTTATCAAGGGCTTTTTTAACTATATTATTTTGACGCATTCTGATTCGCAAAGCGTTTAGAAAGTTGTTCTAATAAATCAGGTTTATCATCTCGGTGCATTATCACTTCGATAAATGATAAGCAATCTTGGTTTGATTCTATAGTTTGTAAGGCCTCTGCAAGCTCAGATTCTGTTTGAACTTTTAAAGAGAGACTTTTTTCTTTTGGATCAAACACTTTCGATAACTTTTGATAATCCCACATCGGAATATCGTTATAAGCTTGATTTTCTCCATGAATAGCTCGTTCAACAGTATAACCGTCATTATTGATTAGGAAAATAATCGGTTTGATTTTTTGAGAGAGCATAGTGGAAAGTTCTTGCGCTGTTAATTGAAACGATCCATCTCCAATCAGAAGAATATTCCGTCGGCTAGTATCTGCTAGTTGAGACCCTAACAAGGCTGGTAATGTAAAGCCAATGGATCCCCATAATGGCTGACCGATAAACATAGTATCTTTCGGTATTGGCATTGTTGCTGCGCCGTAGAAAGAAGTGCCTTGTTCCGCTAACAATACATCATTTTCTTTCATAAACTTGGATAGTTGTTTATAAAACCGCTCTTGTGTAATGTTTTCATTTTTCTCTTCATATATGTCTTGCTTTATTTGTGATTGAAGAGAAATAATATTTAAGTCATTAGTATTTTTCGGATTTAGCTTACTAGCTAAGGATACCAATGCATCTTGCATCGTAATTGGCGCATATTTTTCTTGGGTAGTCTTCACTGAAAATGGTGAGATTTGGATAACACTTTTATTAGAAAAGTCATAAGAAAATCCACCAGTCGTTGAGTCTGTAGGTTTTGCTCCAATTTGAATAATACAGTCTGCTTCATCTACACGTTTTTGTAAATATGGTGTACTTAATTCTCCATTATAAACACCGATGAATTGTGGATGTTCTTCATTAAAAGCACCTTTGCCACCGCTTAATATAGTTACAGGAATACCTGTTTTATCAGCAAATTGTTGTAATGCTTCACGGTTTTCATATCGGTTTACCTCATATCCCGCTAAAATAACTGGGTGTGTAGCCTTATCAATTAAAGGTGTAATTTCAGATAGCATTTGATTGATTGCTTCTTGATTACTTACCGCTACCTCGTCATGAAGGGGGATAGTTGGCTTGTTTGCTGGTTTATCATATACATCAATTGGTAGTGTGATGTGAACTGGACGCTTTTCTGTTAAACAAGCAAGTAGTACTCGGTCAATTTCTTGGGCAGCATTTTCTTGTGATAATAAAGTTTGTGCCACGGTTACTTCCTGAAACATTCTAGAAAAATGGTCAAATTTTCCATCACCTAATGTATGATGGACATATAAACCATCTTCCATTACTTTAGTTGTTGGGGCACCAGTAATTTTAACAACTGGTACATGCTCTGCGTAGGAACCAGCAATTCCATTGATTGCACTAAGTTCTCCAACCCCATATGTTGTTGCTAATGCTGCAATGCCATTAAGACGGGCATATCCATCGGCTGCATAAGCTGCATTTAATTCATTACGATTTCCAACCCACGCCATTCCTTCATAATCAATGACATTATCTAAAAAAGCCAAATTATAATCGCCAGGTACGCCAAACATATGACGAATACCTAACTCTGACAAACGATCTAATAAATAATCTCCAACTGTATACTTTTGATTCATATTTTGCACCTCAATTTAAAATTATTAACCTCAATGAAATGTTGTATATGTGGATGACTGACTAAAGGAACATGGAGAAGTAACCCTTACATAACATACTATTAGAGGTCATAGGTCAACGTAATTGACCTATATAAAATATAACATTGAATGTAACATAGGTCAACTTCCTTGACCAATAAACCTATTATCTATTAGTTTGATACAAATAGTGCGTAATATGATATGCTTTTAAAAGGAGGTACGAACGAATGAATGAAAAACGTGAAGAACAATTAAACGAAACTTTAATGCTTTTTTATTTTGCCTACCGTACGTTTACAAAAGAGCCTGATCGAATTCTTGAACAACATGGTATTCAACGGCTACATCATCGGATTTTATTTTTTGTTGCTAGAAAGCCCAAAATAAGTGTGCATGAACTTTTGGCAACTTTAGAAGTGACGAAACAAGCGCTTCACGCTCCGATGCGGCAATTGATTGAAATGGGGTATATAACAAGCGAACCAGCCACACATGATCGCCGTGTTCGGGAATTATGTTTAACTGAAAAAGGAGAGAACCTCGAAAAGCAATTAAGTAATGTACAACGGGGCAAAATGAATGAAATCTTTGAAACGTTAGGAACAGAAAGTGAGGAGTCCTGGAAAAAAGTGATGAAAAAAATCATAGATTATGAATGAAAATGATTTCGGAAATTTTCATTTAACCATCGATGCAACAAAATAAATTTCATCTCAAAATACAACCGATTTTCATTTTTATTTTGTACTGCGAAATGCAGTACTTTTTTTAATTATTTAAGAGGAAGTTTGAAATTTTATGTTAAACTATTTAAAGATAAAGTATTTAATTATAATTTACGGAAAATTAACTCATTTTGGAGAAAGGCCGTTTTGCAGATTTATACAAGATACAAATTTATTTAGGTTTTCATTACAGGTAAATTAATTGAATAAATGATTGTTTAGCTATTGCGCAAACGGCTACTTCAACCGACAGGAAATAATTTTATCTAAAGGTGGCGTATATAATGACATTTACATCAGATCAAACACAATTTGCGGAGGCGCTAAAATCCGTTGCACGAAATTTGGAGATAAAAGAACACATTCAACATTCGCCTGAACTTTATCCGTTGTTTCAAAGAGCATCTAAGCGATTTGTAACAGGTGAATCAATAGAAGATGGTGTAGCCGTTGGTAATCAATTGATTACCAAGGGGTATCGTATTTCTCTAGAATTTATTGGGGAAAACACAGTTAGCAGGGAAGCGTGCGTTAAAGCGAAAAATGAATTTTTAAAACTTATACAAACGTGCGGAAAACAAGGATTATCTACTAGAATCTCTTTTGATTTATCCCATATTGGGCTAGCAGTTGATACGGAGTTAGCTGTTGAAAATTTATTTGAAATGGCAAAAGAAGCACATGCTCATGGTTTGTCACTTATGATTAGTGCAGAAGAGTCAGGTAAAACAGAACAAGTCCTATCTGTTTATAAAAGGGTCGTTACCCAGTATCCAAACGTAGGAGTTACGATACAAGCTCAGTTATATCGGTCACTTGAGGATCTTAAGGATTTACTCCATTATCCAGGTGCGATTCGTTTGGTTAAAGGGGCTTTTCAAGAGCCTGATAACACTTATATTCCACGCTCAGAAAAACTTAATTCGCGTTATCTTGAATTAGTGGATTTATGTGTGGAGGCAAATAAACAGGTTTCTATTGCTTCACATGATGAGACGATACATAAACAAGTTATTGAGCGTGGTTATCTACAAAATTCGTATGTTGAAGCGGAATTACTATACGGCATTCGACCTGATCTTAGTAAGGAACTGAAAGACGAAGGACGACCTGTTCGTATTTACTTAACGTATGGAAGTGAGTGGTATTTATATCTTACTCATCGCATAGCTGAATATCCACCTAACATTTACGTTGCAATAACAGACATAATTATGGATGCTGAATCACCTTTAAAACTATATTAAACAAACAGGTATAGTGGTTCAGGAAACGAGTCAGATAGTTTTATGATTAATAATTGATTTATTTCACAATAGGCCCAGATTGTAGAAGGGAAGATGTTTCATTGCTAATTAGAGAAATAAAAATTGGCGACGCAGAAAATTTCATAAAATTAATCAAAAAAGTGGAAAGTCAATCTGATTTTATGCTAATGGAGCCTGGAGAAAGAAAGACTACTTTTCTACAACAACGAAAGCATTTGAAAGAAATAGATCAACAAAATAATTCAACAATACTCGTAGCCGAAGTAGAAGGTGAATTAGTTGGTTATTTAATTGCTATAGGAGGAAGTGTAAAGAGAACAGAGCATTCTGCCTATATTGTAATAGGTATCTTACAAAGTTATAGAGGCAAAGGGATTGGAACAGAATTATTTCATAATGTGAATAAATGGGCTTCTAAACATAATATATCACGATTAGAATTAACAGCTGTAACTGAAAACAAAGCGGGTTTAGCATTATATAAGAAAAGTGGATTTGAAATAGAAGGAACAAAAAGAAACTCACTTATAATAGATGGAAAATTCTTTGATGAGTATTATATGTCTAAATTACTGTAAGCTAATGTTTATTAATGAGCGCGTTAAGAGTATTCTAGAAACATGTTATCTTTTTGAAATGACG
>DATGUH010000101.1:0-3636 GCA_035301445.1 Pseudogracilibacillus sp.
GAAAAAGCACATATAGGGAGGAATACGATTGAGGCTAAAGAGGAAGAAGACAAATGCAGCTCATCACCAATCACAAAGAAAGGAGAAAAAGAAATCAACTCATAAAAGCATGAAGAAAAGGATAGTCACATTTTTTAGAAATATATCCATTGGTTCAAAGTATTTATCTATTTTTGCAATTTCTGTCCTTTTATTCGTTATCGCTACTGGTCTCGTTTATTTTCAATTAAATAAAGTTAAACATGATGTAAATGAAATCGCTGAGAAAAATCAGATAACCAATGACATGGCCCAAATTGCCTTACACGTAGAACAGCAAAACGCAATTATTTCAGAGTATATTATCGTCGATAACAGACAAAAGATTATAGAGTTTGAAGAGGTCACAGAACAATTGAATCAATTATTCGAAAAAATGGAAAATAAATTTTCAAATGAGGAAGACCACTTATTTTTCATTCAGCAAATCAAAGATACGAACGAGGAAATACAAAATATTTTCATAAATGAAATCGCTTCAGATGATACATCTTCAAGTGATGCGGTGTATGCCCAAATACAAATAGGCTCTCAAAAATCAACCAGTGTTGCATCCATTAATCGGCTGATAAATGATTTTAATGAGGAACAGAAAATGTCAGTCAGTCGTGTAGAAGAAAGCCTGAAACAAAGTGTCATCATCCTAATTGCAGCTAGTATCGCTAGTATTGTCATTGGATTAATTATTATGATTATCATCAGTCGCATTATTTCACATCATTTGAAAAAAGTTGTTTCGATTACTAAAGAAATTTCAAAGGGTAATTTCACCGTCGAACAAATGGAGTATGTTGGAAAAGACGAAATTGGACAGTTATCTAATGCTATCAATGTGTTAAGCAAAAACATGAATGAATTGTTAGTAAAGGTATCCAAAGCAGCGAAATCAGTATCAAACAGTAGTAACATGTTAAATACTTCCTCCAAAGAAGTAAAAGATGGAAGTATACAAATGGTTTCAACGATGGAAGAACTGGCATCAGGTGCAGAAACGCAAGCAGACAGTGCTACTGATTTAACAGAAAAAATGCAGCATTTTCTTGATTCGGTTCGGGTATCTCAGCAAAAAGGTAAAGACATTGCAAACACCTCTGATAACGTACTTACGATAACGACTGATGGATCAAAACTGATGCAGGAATCTGTTCAACAAATGAGAGAAATTGATCATATCGTTTCAAGTGCTGTTGAACAAGTAAGCGGGCTGGATAAACAATCAGAACAAATTTCAAAATTAGTGGAAGTCGTTAAAGGTATTGCAGATCAAACGAACTTACTTGCTTTAAATGCTGCTATAGAAGCCGCTCGTGCCGGAGAACACGGGAAAGGATTTGCTGTTGTTGCTGATGAAGTAAGAAAGTTAGCTGAACAAGTAACCAATTCTATAACAGAAATTACTAGCATCGTTTCCAGTATTCAACATGAAACCGATGATGTTGTCGTATCTCTTGGTAAGGGTTATGAAGAAGTGAAAACCGGTATTCAACATATTGAAAAAACAGGCGATAGATTTGATACGATTGATTCTGCTGTTTCGTCAATGGTCAATGGCGTTACGCAAGTCGCCGAACATCTATCGGAAATAGCAATAGGGAGTGAACAGATGAACGCCTTAATTAGTGATATCGCCTCTGTATCAGAAGAAGCAGCCGCTGGAGTAGAGCAAACATCTGCCTCGACACAACAATCATCAAGTGCAATGGATGAGATTACACATAAAGCAAATGATCTTGCAACACTTGCAGATGACCTAAACAACGAAGTAGCTGTATTTAAATTGAGTAAATCGTGATCATGTTTTTTGTGTCAATTAGCATATCTTTACCTTAGGCTATCAATGGATGATTGATTAGGACTCATCTCAAGAAAAATACTTTTTCAAGTTCCGTTAATATCTTCTTAGGTTAAAAAGGTTCTACAAAAAATTAATAATCCTGAATTGTAGGAATAATCGAAGAAAGGCATTGACAGGTTAAAAGCAGGAATGTATAATAACGATAATCTAATCATTTAATTAAAGCCGAGATTGGAACTAGTAAAGAAGTTGTATCAGCTCACAGAGAGTCGGTGGATAGTGAAAACCGACAGTGATCACTTTTTGAACTCATCCAGGAGCTGCTTTCGTGAACAGAATTAGCGAAAGCCGGTTATCTACCGTTATTAGTACAGGTGGCATTGCCTCCCTGTTGAAGCTGAATTAATTATTTAATTAATTAGAGTGGTACCGCGGGAATATCCCCCGTCTCTATATCTACATAGAGGCGGGGTTTTTTATATTAAAAATGCATATAGAAAGGATGTATATATAAAGATGACTAGAAAAATATGGACGTTTGACACGACATTGCGTGATGGTGAACAAGTACCTGGGGCAAAATTAAACTTGTATGAAAAATTGGAAGTTGCTAAACAGTTAAAAAAGTTGCAAGTAGATATTATTGAGGCAGGATTCCCATCATCTTCAGAAGGTGATTTTAAAGCTGTAAAGGAAATTGCTACACAAGTCGGGAATACAGACGACATCATGATTACTGCTCTTGCCCGCGCTGTCAAAGGTGATATTGACAGTGTGTATGAAAGTATTAAAGACGCAGAAAAACCACTAATCCACATGGTGCTTGGTACTTCTGACATTCACGTGGAGAAAAAGTTTTCAAAGTCGAAAGATCAAATTCTTGATATTGGTGTGGAAGCAGTCAAATACGCCAAAAAACTTCTTCCAGATATTCAATATTCTACAGAAGATGCTTCGAGATCTGATTTTGAATATTTATGGCAAACTATCGAAGCTGTGATTAACGCTGGAGCAACAATGATTAATGTTCCAGATACAGTTGGATTTGCAGAACCTGATGAATTTGGTGAACTTGTTTATAAGTTAAATGACCGAATTAAAAATATGAACAACGACGTTTTGCTTAGTGTCCATTGTCATAATGACCTAGGCATGGCAACTGCCAATACGATGGCTGCTATTAAAAACGGCGCAGATAAAGTCGAGTGCACCATCAATGGTATCGGAGAAAGAGCAGGAAACGCTGCTTTGGAAGAGATTGCGATGGCATTAAAAGTCCGCTCAGAAACCTTTAATGCATATACGAATATTAATACGAAAGAAATTATGAACACTTCAGAACTTGTGAGTAGTTTAATGGGGCTAGAGGTTCAAGTAAACAAAGCAATTACCGGGGATAACGCGTTCGCTCACTCTTCTGGTATACACCAAGACGGCCTCTTGAAATCAAGAGATGCTTATGAAATTATCGATCCAAATGATGTCGGATTGGAAGATATGGAACTTATTCTTACGGCACGTTCTGGTCGTCATGCCGTGAAAAGCACACTTCGTAAACTTGGATTTTCTGGATTATCTGATGAACAATTCGAATCAATATTCGACGCATTTATCAATCTAGCCGATAAAAAGAAAGAAGTATATAGTCATGACCTGTATATGATTGTGAAAAACTACTTTAAAGAACAAGACTTGGAAAATGCAGATATCGATCGACATGCAAAAGACTTCATCGAACTGATGGATTTGCAAGTAATCAGTAATACAATGTTCCCTTCCGCCAGTGTCCAAGTGAAAAAAGG
>DATGUH010000102.1:0-3357 GCA_035301445.1 Pseudogracilibacillus sp.
ATTTAAAATTTCATCTGCTGCATAACCAATCGCATCAGCTTTTTCTTTTTCTAATAATCCTAATTCATTATTAGCTAATGCTGCTGACTTTTTAGTAATAGCAAAAGCTTTAATAATTTCAATCGGCATCTTTTCATGCCCAATCGGGAAATTTTCCTTACTTCGCTGGGTCTGGGCCCCCCAATGTTTATCAGCGGGTACCTTCATTTCTCCAATAGTATCTCTTTCAATACGATAATCCATGCTACATTCCTCCTGTGGACATTATGCTTCATATGTAACATTCATTCCATATACATGTTATATTGTAACAGATTTTATAATAATTACATACTAAACAAGTCCCTACAGGCTTCCTTCTCTTTAACTTTTTGTATCAATAACTGTTTCTTCAGGATCAATATTCCTAAAAGCAAGAATACCAGCAATAATAGCAAAAATAGTTAAAATGCCAACAATCCAAAAGATATGTTTTTTCATTAACAATGCAATGACAGGTGGACCTAGAGCAACACCTATAAAGCGCATCGATGAATAAATAGAAGTAATAGCACCCCGAATTGTCTGATCAAACGTTTTTGTAATTAATGCATCAAGGCTAGGAAGTGCCATCCCAATCCCAGAACCGCAAATTAAAAACAATGCAATTAAGTAAGCGAAATGATCAAGAAAAGATATCACTGATACAGAAATACCTGTCAGAACGATACCGATAAATGTTACCCACTTCATTACTTTCAAATTATTTTTAATTTTTTTCCCCGTCACATAAGATGCAATCGATAAAGCCAGGAGTGGTATTGCTAGCAACAGACCTTTCTTTATTCCGTCAATACTAAATTTGTCTTCCAGCACACTTGATAAATAAAATAGAAAACCAAATAAAATAAACATTAATATGGCACCAATAATAAAAACAGCAATAAGCCATCGTTTGTGATTTTTAAACACATCTTTTATATCCTTTATATACTGTTTAAAAGGAACAGGTGTCTCGTTGGAGTCGTTCTTTTTTTTAATTAAAAATATAACCATTAAAACAGAAATAAGACAGAATAAAGGAATTGAGAAAAAAGGTAAAAACCAAATAACAGCTGTTAAAGCTGCACCTAAAATTGGACTTAATACTTTACCTGCTGTATTCGCCGTTTCGATAATACCTAGTGTTGCACTTGCTACCGATTCTCTTTGAAATAGATCTCCTACTAATGGAAGTACAATCGGCATGGCTCCTGAAGCACCAATTCCTTGTAAAATTCTTCCTAACAAAATCATACTGTAAGCTTGGTCCATTTTCCAAGAAGCCAGCCCGGCGATTAACCCCCCAATACCTGTCAAAATTAAGGCTGGAATAATCACTTTTTTTCTGCCAAAACGATCAGATAAATAACCCGCCAACGGAATAAAAATAATCGCAACGATGGAGTAACACGTTATAATATAGCTGGATTGTAATTTACTAATTTCAAGTTTCTTTTCCATCACTGGCAAAACAGGAATTAACATGGAGTTTCCCAGTGTCATAATCAATGGTACGGAAGCAAGAGAAATAATCGCCCATCGTCTTTCATTCTTATTATTTGCCATTGGTTTCATCCTTTATTGCATGATAAGTACATGTATTATTTACAACAAAGGATTTTTTATACAGTTAAAGAGATTGCGTGTGTTTTTATTTTCAAAATATTTTTTGAACCCCAACATATATTATAGAGCCACTTTTTATACAACAAAAAAACGAACTATTGTAGTAGTAATTATCTCATCTACTGAATGTTCGTTTTTATATCAATTATTTTATTACACGTTTCTATCACGTTTAAATAGTAAGTAAAAACACAGTAGTAATCGCACCAATTACTACAAGAACAACATTTAAACCGAAATAAGCAAGAACGATAGCAACAATTCCACCAATTAAGCCGACATGTGGGGCTCCTTCTTTTACTTCAAGAATGGCGGGGAAAATAAGCGCTCCTAATGCCGCGTATGGAATTGCCTGTAACCAATGGTTGACCCACTCTTTAAAAATAAATTTATTAATTATAAATGCCGGTAAAAACCTTGGAATCATCGTAACAAGTGCCATTCCGATAATGATTATATAAACCATTACGTTTTCTCCTTCAATAAAAATACTCCGGTAAACCCGCCAAGTAATGTTCCGCAAACAATTGCCCATCCACTACTTATAAACGGTGTTAATGCAGTATTGATAAGCATTGCGATGATTGCAATCAATCCATATTTGATTTCTTTTTTTACAGGTGGTATAAGTAGACCGATAAATAATGCGTAAAGTGCAATACCCATGCTTTGGCTAAGTTGGTCTGGAATAACCTCCCCAAGCATTCCACCAAGAAAAGATGTAATCACCCAAGTAAGATACCCCGTCAGATAAATAGCAGTGTAAAAATAAACTGCGTATTTACCCTTTGCCTTGTCTTGATTTAATGAAGAAACTGCAAATGCTTCATCTGTTAATCCAAGCGATAAGCCAATACGACTTTTCATGGATACTGTTTCTTTTACATCATTCATAAACGACAAGCTCATGATAAAGTGACGAAAATTTAATACGAAGGTAGCAACAATAATCTCAACTGCAGCTGAACCAGCAACAATCATATTCACACCCATAAATTGACTGGCACCAGCATAAACAAGCGCACTCATCATTGTTAATTGAATAAGGGAAAGTCCTCCTTGGGCAGCTAGTACGCCAAATGTAATCGCAACGGGGATATATCCCAAGATAATTGGAAAACCAGCTTGTAAACCACGCTGAAACATAGCTTTCCTTCCAAAAGAGTCCTTAGCTTTAGATAACTGGTTCATTAATGCACGGCTCCCTACTCGTCCTGCTCAGTAATAATGAGTGGGCCATCTTTCGTAATAGCTAATGTGTGCTCATATTGACAAGAACGGCCACCATCGATTGTTCGGGCAGTCCAACCATTATCATCCATTTTACTTTGCCAAGCACCTTCATTAATCATCGGTTCAATTGTAATAACCATGCCTTCTTTCAATCGAATTCCTTTATTCGGCTCCCCGAAATGTGGAATATGCGGCGCTTCATGAAGGGTTGGGCCAATACCGTGACCAGTAAATTCACGAACAACGGAAAAGTTCTCATTCTCCGCATACGTTTGAATGGCATGACCAATATCACCAATTCGGTTGCCTTCTTGCGCTTGTTCAATCCCAAGATATAATGCTTTTTTTGTAACATCCATTAATTGCTTACCTTTCTCATCTATATCACCCACAGCATAAGACCAAGCAGAATCTGCCAATCCACCATTCAAATTGACAACCATATCAATGGTTACTATGTCTCCGTTTTCTAACGGT
>DATGUH010000103.1:0-38296 GCA_035301445.1 Pseudogracilibacillus sp.
GAAGAGGCTGCCAGATACTTAGGTATAGGCGTTGCGAATGTTATTAATTTATTCGCGCCGGATCAGGTTGTTTTTGGTGGGAGAGTGATAGAGCTATTTCCGGAAACAATACAAATAGCTGAACAAGTAGCAAAGGCAAGAGCTTTTTCTCCTTTATCGAAAAAAATTAAATTTGAACAATCAAGTTTTAATAATCACTCTAGTATGGTTGGAGCAGCTGCAACCATTCAACAAAAACTATTTGATCATCCTGAAACAATCCTTATGTAATTATTTACTAGAGTCGTTATAGAATCAGAATGAATTTTTTGGGAATTAAATAAAAGCTAATGATTAAACCTACTAAACGAAAGGAGACGGAGATGCGCTATTCAATTGGAGTTGACATTGGTGGAACAAAAATTGCCATCGCAATAGTTAACGAAACAGGAAATATTAAAGACCAAATTATTTTAAACACGGATACAACAGTAGGTCCTGAAGTAGTGATTGAGAATATCAATAAAGAAATTAGTAATTTGATTCAAGTGAATGATGTTTTAATAGAAAATATTCAAGGAATCGGAATCGGATCACCAGGGCCATTAGATGTTCGTAAAGGGGAGATTACTAATCCACCTAATTTACCTTGGAGGGATGTACCAATAGTTCAAATGGTAGAGTCCTACTTTGATTTGCCGGTAAAGTTAGAAAATGATGCCAATGCGGCGACTATTGCAGAACAATGGATTGGTGCCGGTACTTCTTTCCGTAATTTTGTTTATATGACAGTTAGTACTGGGAT
This sequence comes from Pseudogracilibacillus sp., assembly GCA_035301445.1. GTDB lineage: Bacteria > Bacillota > Bacilli > Bacillales > Amphibacillaceae > Pseudogracilibacillus. Next base: position 785 of record DATGUH010000103.1, read on the forward strand.
TGGTGCGGGAATCGTATCCGACGGCCACCTTCTTATTGGAGGCAGAGGTAATGCCGGTGATATTGGACATACAGTTGTAGATCCGGCATTTGGAAAGTGTACATGTGGACAGGAAGGATGCCTTGAGATTGTGGCTTCCGGAACTGCCATTGCTAAGAATGGTTCTAATATAATGGGAGAATCATTAACGACAAAAGAAGTTTTTGATTTGTATCATAGCGGAAATGATAAAATAGTTGAATTTATCAACCATGTATTTAATCGACTTGGTGCTGGATGTGTGTCGTTAATTAATACGTTAGATATAGAGGCGATTATTATCGGCGGTGGTGTTTCCAATGTTGGGGAGCCTTTATTTAATGCACTCCAAAATTATATTGGACATTATGCTTTAAATCCTAAAGGAAGAGAGACGCAAGTGATCCCAGCAAAATTAAAACAAGATCCCGGTGTGATTGGAGCTGCGGCGTTGTGGTTTGAAAGATAATATATTCCATCATATATAAAAAAGGGATTATGAATTCGAAAAATATTTGCATAAAAAAAATACTACATTATGGAGGTTATTATGACGAATCAAAAACATATTCATATTATATCACATACACATTGGGACAGAGAATGGTATCTGCCTTATGAAAAACATCATATGAAGTTAATAGATTTAATGGATACACTTCTAGAAACATTGAAAACAGATTCTGACTATAGAAGTTTTCATTTAGATGGACAAACTATTATTCTAGATGACTATTTACAAGTTCGTCCGGAAAAAAGAGAAGAAGTGCAGCGGTTTATTAATGAAGGTAGAATTTACATAGGTCCTTGGTATATTTTGCAGGATGAGTTCTTGACTAGCAGTGAATCGAATATTCGGAATTTGCAATATGGAATGAAAGATTCAGCTAAATGGGGCAACATGTCTAAAGTAGGCTACTTTCCTGATTCTTTCGGAAATATGGGACAAGCACCGCAAATACTTAGACAAGCAGGTATTAATAATGCTGTTTTTGGCCGCGGTGTTAAGCCAACTGGTTTTAATAATAAAGTAATCGAATCTGATGATTTTGAATCACCTTATTCTGAAATGCTTTGGCGCGCACCAGATGGTTCTGAAATTTACGGTATACTTTTTGCTAATTGGTATTGTAATGGTAATGAAGTACCTGTGGAAAAAGAAGCAGCAGCCGCTTATTGGAACGAGCATTTTGCTTCATTGGAGAAATATGCGGCAAGTCCACATATGTTGATGATGAACGGATGTGATCACCAGCCGATTCAGACTGATTTATCAGAAGCACTTAAGACAGCAGAAGCATTATATCCGGATGTTACGTTTAAGCATTCGAATTTTAACGATTATATTGCTAGTCTTTCAGAAACGTTACCAGCCGATTTAAAAACGGTAGAAGGTGAATTACGTAGTCAACGGACAGACGGCTGGGGAACACTTGTAAACACAGCGTCATCTCGTTTGTATTTAAAACAGATGAATCGTACAGGAGAAACTTTACTATCAAAAGTAGCTGAGCCACTTGAAACATTTGCCCATACACTTGGCAAACCTTATAACCATGATAAATTAGAGTATGCATGGAAAAAATTGATGCAAAATCATCCTCACGATAGTATTTGCGGTTGTAGTGTGGATGAGGTACATCGTGGTATGGTAACTCGTTTTTCTGATAGTCGTCATGTGACTGAGACTTTAATTGATGAAGCCTTGCATTCTATTACTAGTCATGTAGATACACAAGAATTCGGAAACATGGATAAACATGCCATGCCTTTTGTTGCTTATAACACAAGTGGATACAACAGAAGCGGTACATTATCTGTCGTTTTGGATGTAAAACGGGAATACTACAGAGACGGTGTGAACAAAAAAGCACTAAAGTCATTTGATATCGGAGAAAAACAACTTGTTGATGTAAATGGCCATACTTATGACTTTGAGCTAGAAGATCAAGGAATTACTTTTAATTATGACTTACCCGAAGATCAATTCCGCCAACCTTATATGGTACGTCGTGTAAAAGTTACATTTGAAGCAAAAGACGTACCAGCATTGGGCTATAAAACGTTCGCACTAGTTAACAAAAAAGATAAAATTGAAAAAAGTGAGCAACAACGTACAAGCTTAGTCGTTTCCAATAAAGAAATGGCTAATGACTATCTGCATGTTGCTATAGAAGAAAATGGTTCCTTGACAATCACAGATAAGCAAACAAATCGTACTTATGAACAGATTGGTGTTTATGAAAATACAGGAGATATTGGAAACGAGTATATGTACAAACAGCCTCAAAATGAAAAAGCATTAACGACGGAAAACATCCCTGCTCGTATTGAGTTGGCTGAAGATACACCATTTAGAGCAGCATTTGATATCGTTCATGAATGGTCTATTCCCAAAAGCGCAACAGATTTACTTGAGCAAGAACAGCGTGAAGTAGTTGAATTCACTAGACGAAAAGCGCAGCGTACAGATGAAATGGTGCCATTCGTGATAAAAACGAGAGTAATGCTTGAAAAATCAGGAAAAGGTGTCCATGTTGAAGCAACGTTTAATAATCAGGCGAAAGATCATCGTCTTCGTGTGCTTTTTCCAACAGATATTAAAACAGATGAGCATTATGTAGATTCTATTTTTGAAGTAGCAAAACGCCCTAATGAACCTTCTGAAGAATGGACGAATCCGGATAATTCTCAGCACCAACAGGACTTCGTGTCAGTAAGTAATGAACAGGAAAGCTTAACAATTGTAAACGATGGTCTTAATGAGTATGAAATGCTTCGTGACGGTCGAAATACCATTGCCGTAACGCTACTCCGTTCAGTTGGGGAGATGGGTGACTGGGGTTACTTCCCAACGCCTGAAGCACAATGCTTGGGAGAACATACAGTTTCATTTGCAATTTATCTAGCTGATGGTGAAGCCGTGACTAGTTACAAACAGGCCTATCAATATCAAATTCCTTGGTCTACTTGGCAAGCTGGAGTTCAAGACGGATCGCTGGAGGCAGAAGGTTCCTTTATTGATTGGCAAGGGGAAAATATTGCATTTTCATCTGTGAAAGTATCCAACACTACTGGAGACATGATGCTGCGCTGGTTTAATATAAAAAATGAAGAAACACAATTACAAGTTCAAAAGCCTTCTAATGCAACAGCTTATCAAAGTAATGTTATAGAAGAGAACTTAAAAACATTGACATCTAAACAGGAAGACACTCAAGTCAGTGTTCCGATTAAAGAACATGAAATTATGACGATAGGTTTTGAACGCTAAAGATTCTAGCTTAACATTTGGATTGTCTAGATAAGAGATATTTCCAAGCAGGGTTATCAAAATAATTATTACTGATCGTATGCATTATCCTAGAGTGGGTAAAACTGCTCTGGGATAAAATTTATGAATCATACATAAAGGAGTAAGAATATATGGATAAACAATTACCTGAATCGATGCTTTCCATGATAGAAAAGGTACATGACTGCTTTTCAGATGACGAAAAGATTCGTTCGATGTTTGCGAGTTGTTTCAGTAATACTTATGAAACTACGATTCGGCCACAAGAAGACGGGACAACCTTTGTGATTACAGGAGATATTCCTGCTATGTGGTTACGTGACTCGGCAGCACAAGTTAGACCGTATTTATTTTTAGCTGAATCTGATGCTTCAATGGCGGATATGATTCAAGGAGTTATTCAAAAGCAAATGGAATCCATTGTCCATGACCCTTATGCGAATGCTTTTAATGAAACAGCAGACGGTAGTCGATTTAATGATGATGAAACGAAGATGAGTCCACTTGTCTGGGAAAGGAAATATGAAATAGATTCACTTTGTTATCCTATCCAGCTAGCATATTTATTTTGGAAAACAACAGGACGAACGAATCATTTTAATGAGACGTTTCAAAAAGCAGTCAAGGCAGTGCTAGACCTCTGGATAGTGGAACAAAATCACGCTGATTCCAATTATCATTTTATTCGTCGTAATTGTGAGCCACAAGATACCCTATCCCATGATGGATATGGTGCGCCTGTTGGGTATACAGGAATGACATGGTCGGGCTTTCGTCCAAGTGATGATGCTTGTAAGTATGGGTATCTTGTGCCATCTAATATGTTTGCGGTCGTTGTCTTAGATTATTTGCAAGAAATAGCAAAAGAAGTTCTGAATGATTCAGTTCTTGCACAAAATGCACACAAACTAAGAACCCAAATTAATCAAGGTATTCAAGATTACGGTACAGTAGAACATCCGGAATTCGGTACCATTTATACGTATGAAACTGATGGACTTGGTAATCATGTGCTAATGGATGATGCCAACGTACCAAGCTTGTTGTCTATTCCTTATCTCGGATATTGTGATGAGAAAGATCCTATCTATGAAAATACAAGAAAATTTGTGTTAAGTGAGTCTAACCCATATTATTATGCAGGCGAAAAAGCAAGTGGTGTGGGCAGTCCACATACACCTGAAAATTATATTTGGCATATTGCATTGGCCATTGAAGGGATGACTGCGAAATCCGCAGAAGAAAAGAAACACATTTTGGAGATATTCAAAACAACCGATGCAAATACAAATGTGATGCACGAAGGATTCGATGTGGATGATCCTAATCAATTTACAAGAGCATGGTTTTCCTGGGCAAATTCCATGTTCAGTGAATTTATTTTAACTGAATGCGGGATGTATGTGGAAGGAAGTCCATTAAAAAAATAAATATATAATGCAAAAGTATCAAGCATGGAAGCAAATTTGTAGTGCTTCCGTGCTTTTTTGATGTTTAATACTCCAATGTGATGCGGATGAATATGTAAGAATATAAGAATAGATAAATTCAGCACTTAAAGCTAAAACCAATAGTTAAAATACACATATAATATATATATTTAAAATACTAAAAAGTAATATCACACACATCTGGTTATAATGATAATTGTAGTAAACGCTTATTCACTATGGTTTATCACACTCTTTTTTAATTGCAATAAATACATATTGAGAGAAGAATTCATTCATGAATATAATGTAAGCAGTTTCTCAAATGAAATAATAAAAACACAAAGAAATACTTATAAACTTGTGTCGAAATAAGGAGGGAGTAGATACATATATTGAAAAATTATTGAAAGCGTTAACAAGAACGGAAAGGGGTCTATTATGAAAAGAAATTTCGTTATGTTATTTTCAATTGTATTTATATTTAGCTTTATTACAGCATGCTCTTCGAACGATGAGAAATCAGCAAAAAAAGAATCGGATGTAGAAGTGAATAAAGAAGGGTTTCCGATTGTAGATGAAAAACTAACTATGACAATGATTGCTCCAGGAACAGCACAATCACCTGCTTGGGAGGAAATGGATGTAATACAGGAATATGCCGAAAAGACCAATATTGATTTTAAATTTAATACACCCCCGGCAGATGACTTCGGTACGAATCTAAACTTAGCATTTTCCAGTGGGGATATTGAAGATATCATTTATGGTGCAGACACAGACGATCTAACTCCTGCAATGGAAAGTAGATTATGGTGAACAAGGTATATTATTACCGCTCGAGGACTTGATAGATGAGTATGCACCTAATATTAAAAAACTCCTTGAAGAAAATCCGGAAATAGAAAAGTCAATTACAACGACAGATGGTCATATTTATGCATTACCTCAGATTTCTGAAGGTCATCGTTCCATATGGCAGAGTCCTATTTGGTATAATGGAAATTGGCTGGATGAGCTTGGTGTCGATGAATTACCAGAGACAACAGATGAATTTTATGAATTGTTAAAACGATTCCGTGACGAAGATCCGAATGGCAATGGAGAAAAAGATGAGATACCACTTCTTGATGTTGAAATGGACAGTATTGGACCATGGTTTATGGCGGCCTTTGGTGTTAAAGATCAAGGCATCATAGAAGATGATGGAGAAGTCAAATACGGTGCAATAACAGATGGATACAAGGAATACTTAAAATATATGAATAAACTTTATGACGAAAAGTTATTAGATCCAGAGACATTCTCTCAATCTGATGAAGAGAAAAAGGCGAAAGGTCAAAATGATCGTATTGGAGTCTTTTCTGATTACTTTTCGTACTTTACAACTGGTCAAGAGCCTGAAGAAGCGACAAATAACCCAATGTTCGAACCTTTGACAAGCCCGGAGTCAGATGAAAAGATAGCGCCTGTCAATGATGGCATACAAAGAGGAGCATTTGCTCTGTCCAAAAACAACCCAAGTCCAGAAGCATCTATTCGTTGGTTGGATTATTTCTATTCTGAAGAGGGTGGAGCCTATTTAGACCAAGGGCCTGAAGGTGATCTATGGGAATGGAATGAGGACGAAACGAAGCGAGTTGATAAAGAAGATGACGATATTCCTGACCAATACGATGATACAGAAGATTACCGTGCATCTATCACCCCTGCATTCGGTATTGCTGCTCCATATCTGGTACAGGATATAGAAAAAGAAGAGCCATCAGAAACAGATGTTTTTACAGAAGCGGAAACAAAAGAAAAAATGGAACCTTACGGGGAAGTACCATTTCCTAAAGTATATTTAACACCTGATGAACAAAAAGAAATAAATACAATTGAGATGGATTTAGAGTCTTATGTGGAACAAATGGAAGCGAAATTCATTACTGGAGTTGAACCGATATCTAATTGGGACAACTATGTTGAAACGATAGAAGGAATGAACATCGATCGTTATATAGAAATTTATCAAGATGCTTATGATCGTTGGGAAGAAAGCTAATTTTTAATAAACCGTTTGCTAATCATGCAGACGGTTTTTTTGATGACAAAAAATACACATTTGTAATATTTATTGAGTGCCAGATTGTGTTTTGCTTATTTTTTAATGTGTGCCTTTATTCTATATTTATTGTTTTGAAGAAATACATATTGAGCGAATTTTAATTCATGCATATAATGAAAGTGGTTTCACGAATGCCTATGCACCCTTGAAATAACAGTTTGAAAGTAGCAAAGTAGCGCTGTAAATAGTAGTAGATGTATTATAATTAAGAGAGGTGGTAATGAAAAAGATTGTTAAACTATAAAAAACATAGAAAATCTATTAGAAAAGGAGTACTTACGAATGATGAATAGGACAATGTGGACATCTTTGACACTGGCTTTAATACTGGCTGTGATTACTGCTTGTTCATCAAACGATAATAACAATAATGAGGATCAATCTGCAGATGTGGAAGTGAATGAAGAAGGCTTCCCTATTGTAGATGAAGAATTAACTATGACAATGATTGCTCCTGGAACGGGAAGCTCACCTAATTGGAACGAATTGGATGTACTGGAGGAGTATGCCGAAAAAACGAATATAAATTTTAAATACAACACCCCTCCAGCTGATGATTTTGGTACGAATCTTAATTTAGCATTTTCCAGTGGTGATATTGAAGATATTATTTATGGTGCGGAAACAGACGACTTAACACCTGCTATGGAAGTAGATTATGGTGAGCAGGGTATTTTATTACCTCTTGAAGATTTGATAGATGAGTATGCACCTAATATAAAAAAAATATTTGAAGAAAATCCTGAAATAGAAAAATCAGTTACAACGACGGATGGGCATATTTATGCTATTCCACGAATTTCCACTAGTCATCGGGCTATATGGAAGAGTCCGATGTGGTATAATGGAGATTGGTTAGATGAGTTAGATGTTAAGGAACTACCAGAGACAACGGACGAATTTTATGAATTGTTAAAGCGCTTTAGAGACGAAGACCCAAATGGTAACGGAAAAAAAGATGAAATACCGTTACTTGGCGTTGAAATGGATAGTATTGGTCCTTGGTTTATGGCCGCTTTTGGTGTCAAAGATCAAAAGGTAATAGAAAATGACGGAAAAGTAGGCTATGGGGCAATTACAGATGAATATAAGGAATATTTAAAATATATGAATAAACTTTACGAGGAAGATTTACTCGATCCCGAGACATTTTCGCAATCGGATGAAGAAAAGAAAGCAAAAGGACAGAATAACCGTGTAGGTGTATTCTCGGACTACTTTTCATATTTTACGACTGGCGAAGAAGTGGATGAAGCTACAAATAACCCAATGTACAAGCCTTTGAAAAGTCCGGATGTAGACGAACCAATTGCACCAATAGATGATGGTATTCAAAGAGGAGCGTTTGCTCTATCAAAGAATAACCCGAGTCCGGAGGCTTCTATACGGTGGTTGGATTACTTCTATTCTGAAGAAGGCGGTGCTTATATAGATCAAGGTCCAGAAGGCGATCTATGGGAATGGAATGATGATGAGACGAAACGTATTGATAAAAAGGAAGATGAAATTCCTGATGGATATGATGATTTAGAAGATTATAGAGCATCTATTACTCCTGCTTTTGGTATTGCTGCTCCTTATCTTGATCAAGATATTGAAAAGGAAAATCCATCAAAAATGGATGAGTTTACAAAGGCTGAAACAGAAGAAAAAATGGAACCCTATGGAGAAGTAGCATTTCCAAAAGTGTATCTGACGCCTGAAGAACAAAAAGAAATAAACACTATAGAAATGGACTTAGAATCATATGTGGAACAAATGGAAGCAAAGTTTATTGCTGGAGTAGAACCACTTTCTAACTGGGATGAATATGTTGAAACGATAAAAGGCATGGATATTGATCGATATATTGAAATTTATCAAGATGCCTATGACCGTTGGGAAGAAAGTTAAAAGTACTTTTTCACAAACCGTTCACAGATAAGGTGGGCGGTTTGTAAAAGTATTAAATACCTCTCCTATTTGTAATCAAAAATGATTGGTTATGGTTGCAAAATTATATATCTCCTTTTTACAGTTATATCTATATTAACCTCTTGAAAACAAACACAAATTTTATAAGGTGAATCACATATATGGAAAATCACCCTAAAATGAATTCATAGGAAATGCTTAAAATAGAGCTTGGTAAGGGTAATATGAAAGAAATTCAGAGTTGCTCTTATATTTGTATACTTCCTTCAATTTAAATGAATCACTTTAATATGGTACAATTATTTTGTTAAATTTTCGATTATTCTTCAATCAGGATTAATTCTGCTTACTATTGTAAGGGTTTAGATATGTAAAAGACTGTTATACATAATTTGATGGCCCTTAGCAAATGTATAAGCTCTTCGTGTGCCAATTGTGAAAGGATAGGCAGTGATTTAAATGAAAATGTTAAATGGTGCTTTTAAATGGATATTTGATATGGGAAATTGGTTATTTAAACTAATGTATCTACATGTGCTCTGGGTGGCTTTTACACTGCTGGGAGTTATTTTTCTTGGTTTTTTTCCTGCAACGGCAGGCGTCTATACCGTTACTCGTAAATGGGTAGAAGGAGATCCGGACGTTCCTATTTTTCGAACCTTTTTTGATGTTTATAAGTCTATCTTTGTTCAAATAAATGGCTTGGGATATGTAATGGCTTTCGTTGGAGCTTTCTTAACATACGATTTTATCATTTCCAAACAATTGGTCGGGTCATTTTTTATCCACGTTTTTTTATTGTTATTTTCAGTGCTTTTTATTCTTGTCTTGTGTTACTTATTTCCAGTATACGTACGATACGATTTGCGCTTTTTTCAATACTTTAAACAAACGTTCTTAATTGTAGTATCCAGACCGCTCGAATCTGTAGGGATGATTGTCTGTCTACTACTGTTATATTATTTGTTTATAATACTTCCCGTTTTATTTGTGTTAGCTGGATCTTCTATTATTGCATTTTTGATGATGGGATTGGCTTACAGGGCTTTTGCCAAGATTGAACAAAGAAAAACGGACGAGGGATAAGAGGTGTATTAGATGTCCTTTATTAAGGAACAAATGCGATCAGGTTTATTTAAAAAATATATGATATCTTATTTTTTGATTTTTCTTATTCCCTTTATGTTAATGAGCTACTTTTTATATAAAAGTTCGATTACTGACCTACGTGACACAATAGAGGATACGAATTTAACGAAATTAGAGCAGGCAACAAATTATACTAATGAGAGAATGCAAGAATTGGACCAATTAACAACTAGGATTACATATGATTCTAGGTTAAGCCCTTATGAGGCTAATCATGATTATTACAGCAGAAGCGTTATTTCAGAATTAAAAAATTATAAAGAGAACAGTGCGATTGTTGAAGATGTTTTTCTTTATTATCAAGACGGGGATAGAGTTTATTCCTCTTCAGGTGCACATAACATATCGACGATGATGAATGATATCCCTCCCTTTAATCAATGGTCTCAAAAGTCATTTTCTGATAGGTTGAATGCAGAAAAACCTGAAGTGATTTCACCTAAAATGGATTCAACTAAACAGGTTGGCCCCAATATGATGGTTTCTCTACATCCCATTCCAAATAATAATCCACAACCTTTTGGAACAGTGATGTATACGATTAAAGAGAGTGTATTAACAAAACAAATAGACGATATTTTAGGAGATTACCAAGGAAATACGTATATTTTGGACCAAGATGGTGACATGGTTGCAGCTTCAGAGAATGATAGTGATATTGACGAATCCATTCTGCAAAATGTAAAGAAATATAATGCAGGTAATCATCGTATGAATTATGACAAGCAAGATTACTCCATGTCGGTAGTAAAATCAGATGTAAATGATTGGACATTCATCTCATTTATGAATGCAAAGCAAATAGATAATCTCTTGTATTATAGAAAGTTATTTTCTATCATGTTAATTTCATTATTATTACTTGCCGGTGTAGTACTTGCTGTAGTGCTTGCAAATAGGCAGTATAAACCGATTCGTCATTTATATGAAAAAACGAGAGATAAAAATAATAAATCATCGATATCAAAAGGGAATGAATTGGATACGATTAATAATGCCATTTCTGATATTGTGGAGTCGCACGAAAAGCTTAGCAATAGAGTACTTATTCAAAATCCTTTTGCGAGAGATCAACTAATTATCAATCTTTTAAAAGGTACTCTGCATAATAGAGACGATTTGGAAGTTTTACTTAAGTCTTTAAATATTAATATGAAAGATGGTTCTTATTTTGTAGCCGTATTATACTTTGAATCATTACAAGATTCAGAGGAAGATATGCATAGAAGAGAAAACGTTGTGCATCAATTATCGAATGAACATCATGCACAAGTAGCACTATATGCAGTTGATCTGTTATATAATGATGCTATTGCACTAATTATCAGTACAAATGACAATATCTCACATATTACTGAAGAACGACGGAGAATTGTTTATGAAGTTCAACAACAAGTGAAAGAAATGACAAAGTCAAAGCCAGTAATAGGCGTTGGAAGACCTTGTGAGGATAAAAGAAATATAAATCGCTCTTATATTGAAGCGCTGGCAACGGTGGATCACCGTTTTGCGTTACAACAAGGTTCTATAATTTATTTTGAGGATCTTACAACTATCCAAAGTGAAGAAATTGGGTATCCAGAAGAAAATCAATTGAAATTAATATATAGTATTAAGCAAGGAGATCAAATTGTTTGTAGGGAAGTATTGAAAGATATTTTTATAGATATTACTTCTCGACAAGGAAGTGGTTATCAAATAAAAGCGATTTGTTTTGATATTATTAATACAGTAATTAAAACTGCTTCAGAGCTTGGTCTAACTGAACAAATTGAGAACATAGATGAACTAGTAGATTTTCAAAACTTAGAACAGCTTGAACAGTCGTTACAAAAAACAGTTATTCATTTGTGTGAAAAGATAGAAAGAAAGACAGAAAGTTATAATGAGCAACTAAGAAGGAACATCATTGAGTATATCCATTCAAATTATAAAAATTATGATTTAAGTTTAGAAAGTATGGCGCGTCACTTTAATCTATCAGTTCCTTATTTAAGTCGCTTTGTGAAAGAACAAGTTGGAGAAACTTTCACACATTATGTTTTTGAGTTACGATTACGAGATGTTAAATATGAATTAACGCATAGCGATAAACTTATTAAAGATATTATTGTTGGGGTAGGCTATACAGATGTTTCTAATTTTTCACGTGAGTTTAAAAAAGCTGAAAAAATAACACCTGGCCAGTATAGAAAATTAAATCGCTCTTAAAATGCAGGAAAGATCCGACTTCAAAGTTTGGGTCTTTTTTTTTCATGAAATAAACTTTAATACAATTTATGCGAATACAATAAAAACACATTCAGCCAAAACACACACAATTAAAGATGTCTGAATGTGTATTTGACGCATGTTTGAGTCTTTTTTAGATGCATGATAAGTAAAAACAACATATTGAGCAATGAAGTGTTGTCATGGTTTAATGAAAGCAGTTTCAAAAAACGGTTACAAAAGAAGGAGGCTATGTAATGTGGGTGCAGTGAATAACACAGCGGCGGCTGGAGATAAAACAATTCTTTCGAACAGCCAGTCAAAAAAGTTATACAAAAAGAAAAAAAGACGGGAAAGGAATAAAAAAATTGTCCAAAACTGGCAATTATATGTGTTAATACTACCGGCTTTTTTATATTTTCTTATTTTTAAATATTTTCCTATGTATGGCATTCAAATTGCCTTTAAAGATTTTACGCCCGCAGAAGGAATTTTTAATAGTGCGTGGATAGGTTTTGAACATTTTACTAGGTTTTTTGAATCTTATTACTTCTGGGATTTAATCAAAAACACATTGGGTATTAGTGTGTACGAATTAATTGTAGGTTTCCCCTTGCCGATTATATTGGCACTTGCTCTAAATGAAGCGAAGGATGGTTTGTATAAGAAGTCAGTTCAGACGATTACATATGCACCACATTTTATTTCAGTTGTAGTATTGGCAGGAATGTTTATTGCATTTCTATCTCCATCGACAGGGATTGTTAATCACATCATAGAGTTTTTCGGGTTTGAACCTATAGCATTTATGGAAGATCCTAAGTGGTTTAAAACAGTCTTTGTTTCATCAGGAGTTTGGCAAAATACAGGTTGGGGAACGATTATTTATCTTGCTGCTTTATCAGGGGTTGATCCGCAACTTCATGAAGCTGCAGTTGTGGATGGTGCTTCTAGGTGGCAAAGAATATGGTATATCAATATACCGACGATTGTTCCTACAATGGTTATATTGTTAATTATGAATGTTGGACAAATTATGGCGATGGGCTTTGAGAAGATTCTATTGTTTCAGAATAACTTGAACATGGAATCGTCCAATGTTATTGCTACGTTTGTTTATGAGGCAGGTTTATTAGATGGGCAATATAGTTTTGCTACTGCTGTCGGTTTATTTAATGCCGTTATCAATTTTATTTTATTGGTTGTAGTTAACTATTTTGCTAGAAAGACAAGTGAAACAAGTCTATGGTAAGGAGGTTTTATTATGGGGGCAGCAAAACATGTCCAGCGAACAAAAGATATAAAAAGTGATCGTTATTTTAAAATAGTGAACTATACTTTTCTAACAATAGCGATGTTGGTTGTACTTTATCCACTCATATATGTGATAAGTGCCTCCATTAGTTCCCCGGCACAGGTAAACTCTGGGAACATGTGGCTTTGGCCTAAGGAGATTACATTTGAGGGATATAAAGAGATATTACATCATAAGGCAATATGGCGAGGTTATTTAAATACCATTTTCTATACATTGCTTGGGACATTAATCAGCCTTGCTATAACACTACCGGCTGCTTATACACTTGGAAGGAAAGATTTTGTAGGAAGAAATTTTTTTACAGCGATGTTTGTTATAACAATGTTCTTTGAAGGTGGATTGATTCCAACTTATTTAGTTGTAAAGAGTCTTGGTTTAATCGATACAATTTGGGCATTGGTATTACCGAACGCAGCCGCAATTTGGAATATTGTCATTGCCCGAGTATTTTTTCAGAGTACTATTCCAAAAGAACTGGAAGAATCGGCTAAAATTGATGGTTGTTCTAACTTTAAATTATTTTTCAAAATTATATTACCGTTGTCTGCTCCAATCATTGCTGTAATGGCTCTATTCTATGGTGTGGATCAATGGAACAATTATTTTGATGCATTAATTTATATAAAAGATAGAAGTTTGTATCCGTTGCAAATGGTTTTGAGAGAAATTCTGGTGATGCAAGAAATGGCAGCTCAAGATGCTTCTATGACAGAGGAGCTGGCATCAGCTTTACATAGTAAGCAAGAGTTGGCTGCAATTATTAAGTATGGAGTGATGATTGTTTCGTCATTACCGGTTATTATTGTTTATCCGTTTTTGCAAAGGTTTTTTGTTCAGGGAGTTATGATTGGATCATTAAAAGGCTGAATATTTGTTTGAAAATATTCAATAATGAGGAACGGATAGATCCTGCATTTTATTGCTGTAATGATTAAGAAATGGGTTGATAATGAATGAATCTAACAATCATGACGTTTAATCTTAGAATGGATACACCTGATGATGGAAAAGATGCTTGGCCATTCAGAAAGGAACATGTGATACAAATCATTAAAAATCATAGTCCTGATGTGCTTGCCATACAGGAAGGGTTACATCACATGATTTGTTACCTAAGGGATGCTTTACCGGCATATAACATGATTGGGGAAGGTAGAGATGGTGGTAAAAGCGGAGAATATAATGCTGTTTTTTATAAAAGGGATGTATTGACATTAAAGAATCAAGGCCAGTTCTGGTTGTCAGAAACACCTGATATTCCAGGAAGCATTAGCTGGAATAGTGGATGTAAAAGAATATGTACATGGGGAAACTTTTCGTATTCTGATAATACTTCAAATTCATTTTATGTTTATAATACGCATCTCGATAATGTTAGTCAAAACGCTAGAATCAAAGGAAGCGATGTAATCACTTCCAAAGTTAAACCAATGATTCAAAAAGGGGAAGCTGTTTTCTTGATGGGAGATTTTAATTGTGAACCTGATAATGAAGTAATCAAACATATTGAAGTATCCGGGCTACACAAATTACGAACGGATGGCAAGACATTTCATGAATTTAAAGGTGGTATCACAGGAAAGCAGATTGACCATATATTTGTTTCCGAACAAAGTGAAATAAGAGAGGTAAAAATTGATAGAAGCCATATGAAGGGTTCCTATCCATCTGATCATTATCCTGTAATAGCAAAATTAGTATGCATAAACGAAATGTGAGCATAGAAGGGAGTAAACAATGCGTCAAAAACAACCAAACATTGTATTTATTATGAGTGATGACCATGCTGCCCATGCGATGAGCTGTTATGGAAGTAAGATTAACGAAACGCCAAACTTAGATAGAATTGCAAATGATGGGATGCGGTTTAACAACTGTTTTTGTACCAATTCCATCTGTGCTCCGAGTCGAGCAGCTATTATGACAGGGCAGTACAATCATATGAATGGGGTGAAAACATTAGGGGACGGTTTTGATGGACGCAAACCGAATGTACAAAAAATAATGCAAGACAATGGTTATCAGACTGCAATCATTGGGAAATGGCATCTTGGACATGGCGGAAACAATGATCCAACTGGGTTTGACTACTGGAATATATTGCCTGACCAAGGACATTATCATAACCCACCGATGTATGAAATGGGAGAAGAAAAACAATACGAAGGCTATGTGACAGATATTATTACGGATCTTTCAATTGAATGGATGAAAAATCGAAACGAGAATCAACCATTTATGTTAATGTGCCATCATAAGGCTCCACACCGACCGTGGGAGCCGGACGAAAAGCATGCTCATATGTATGAGGATATCGATATCCCGGAGCCTGTGACATTTAATGATGATTTTTCCACTCGTTCTAATGCTGCTAAAGAAGCGACGATGCGTATTGATCAGGATCTATATGATATTGATTTAAAAGTGGATCCTCCAAAGGGATTGAGTCCTGCTGAACTTAAGAGTTGGAAGTATCAACGTTATATTAAAGATTATCTTCGTGTAGTTGCTTCCATCGACGATAATGTTGGTAGATTATTGGATTACTTGGATGAAGCAGGACTTACAGATAACACGATTGTGGTTTACACATCCGATCAAGGTTTTTTCCTTGGAGATCATGGCTGGTATGATAAACGTTTTATGTACGAAGAGTCGCTTAGAATGCCATTTATTGTACGGTATCCAGAAGCAGTGAGGGCTGGAACGACAACAGATGATTTCGCTTTGAATGTTGATTTTGCGGAAACATTTCTAGATTATGCTGGAATTGACATTCCTGATTTTATGCAAGGGACTAGTTTACGTCCGGTCTTGGAAGAGATAACTCCTGCAGACTGGCAGACTTCCCATTATTACCGGTATTGGGAACATTTAAGTGAGCCACATAAGGTTGTTGCCCATTATGGAATGCGTACACATCGTTACAAATTGATTTATTATTACGGTGAAGCTCTAGGATCTTCAAATACCTTAGATGAATCACGTGAACCAGAATGGGAACTGTTTGATTTGAAAGAAGATCCTTATGAATTAAACAATGTGTACGACAATCAGGAATATAAAGACACTGTTGTAGAATTGAAAAAAGAACTTTATCGTTTGAAAGAAAGTGCACAAGACTTTGAATAGACTCTCAGTTCATGAAAGAAGTTATTATTTTTACGAACGGATGATGAATGCCTCTGAAGTTAGTTGTATGTAATTATAATCAGGGCTGAATGAATTATATGAATATGGAGGAAAATAAATATATGTTTTTCACTGAAAAAAAGGCTCATGCTAGAATCAATGAATTGTTTGAGTATAGGTATCGTGATCGTATCAATCTTAGTGAATGGCAATTTGCAGAAGATGATGGAGCTCTAGGAAATTATCCACCAAAACAATCACCTTCTCATGCAAAGGAAGTAGTTATAGGAAATCGTTGGGAAGGTAGAGATCTTTATGCCTGGCTGTCAAAAGAAGTAACTCTTCCAGAAGACTGGCCATCTAATAAATCAATTGTAGGTGTTTTTGATTTTGGTGACACAGGCGGTGGTAACAACTCGGGATTTGAATCTTTGTTGTTTCTCAACGGATCACCTTATCAAGGTGTAGACACCAACCATAAAGAGGTATTTTTCCCATCTGAAAAACGAGGAAAGAAAGTGAATGTCGATTTTCGTTTATGGTCAGGAATGGAAGGCGGTGGAATGCCGAAAAATCAGGAGTTTAAATTTAGACGTGCAGACTTGGCCTGGTTTGATGATAAAGTGGATAAATATTATTATGACGCTCGCGCAGTGATAGAAACAGTAGATGTTTTGAAGGACGAACAACCGGAAAAGCACAAATTGCTACAGTCATTGAATCAGTCTTTAAATATGATTGAATGGCTGAATCCAGGTTCTCTAGAATTTTATGAAACGGTATATGAAGCAGAAAAATATTTGGCGGAACAGATGAACTCCATTGAAAAACA
This sequence comes from Pseudogracilibacillus sp., assembly GCA_035301445.1. GTDB lineage: Bacteria > Bacillota > Bacilli > Bacillales > Amphibacillaceae > Pseudogracilibacillus. The sequence continues at coordinate 18,194 of DATGUH010000103.1, forward strand.
TCATGATGTGACATTTCATTGTGTAGGACATACGCATATTGATGTTGCTTGGTTGTGGCAATTAAAACATACAAGAGAAAAAAGTGCACGTTCATTTTCGACAGTACTTCGCCTCATGGAACAATATCCGGAGTATCTTTTTCTACAAAGTCAACCTCAATTATATGAGTATATAAAAAATGATTATCCGGACATTTATAAACAAATGAAGGAGCGTATTAAAGAAGGACGTTGGGAAACGGAAGGTGGTATGTGGCTTGAAGCGGATTGTAATATTCCTTCGGGGGAATCCCTAGTTAGGCAATTGTTACTGGGCTCAAATTTCCTCCGGGATGAATTCGGAAAAGAAACAGAGTATCTTTGGCTTCCGGATGTTTTCGGATATAGTTGGGCCTTACCTCAGATTTTGAAAAAGTCAGGTATTGAAACATTTATGACGACTAAAATCAGTTGGAGCCAATACAATAGAATGCCGCATGATACGTTTAAATGGCGTGGTATAGATGGAAGTGAAGTATTAACTCATTTTATTACGACAACAGAACCTTGGCCTGAATCGACTTACTATACCTATAACGGTTATATTACTCCTCAAGTAGTACAAGAGTCATGGGAGGCTTATAAAGATAAAGATATTAATCAGGATCTTATTTTATCTTACGGTTATGGAGATGGCGGTGGCGGTGTAAATCGCGATATGCTCGAAATGCGTAAACGTATTGATGAAATGCCGGGTCTTCCTTATGCGAAACCTGCACGAGCTGACGATTACTTTAGACAATTGCATGATACGATCGATCACACAGAAGGCTATGTGCATACATGGGATGGAGAATTGTATTTAGAGTTCCACAGAGGAACTTATACCTCTCAGGCCGAAATTAAGCGAATGAACCGTCGATTAGAATTACTTTATCGTGAAACAGAATGGTTGAATGTGTTGCAAGCATTAAAACAACAATCTATGGATTCCTATCCTGCAAAAGATCTCACTGAGGGGTGGAAAATCATATTACGAAATCAGTTTCATGATATTATCCCTGGTTCTTCAATTAATGAAGTTTATAAAGATGCACAAATAGAACATGCAGAAGCGGAACAGTACGCAACGAAAGCTTGGGATGAGGCAAGTTCTAGTATCGTGAATGCAGATTCGGCTGAAGGGTGGACAGTATTTAACTCAGCACCTTGGAAGAGAAACGATAGCTTTTTCATAGAAGTAGATGAAGATGGTACATGGCATGATAGTGATGGTAATGCACTTGTATCCCAGCGAACAGATGGTGGACATGTTGTACAAGCTCATGATGTCCCTTCTATGGGATACGCGCCAATCTATTTCAAGAAAGATGCGGAAACAGCTAAAGCACAAATTCCGTTTGAATCTCATAACTCAGGAATTAATACACCGTTTTATGAAATAGAGTGGAATGAAGTAGGTCAATTAACAAAGCTCTATGATAAAACGCATAAACGCGAAGTCCTTGCTGATGACAGCCGTGGTAATGTCCTGCAAACTTTTGAAGATAAACCAATGATGTTTGACGCATGGGATATCGATATTTTCTATCAAGAAAAAATGAAAGAAGTGACAAATTTAGCTTCTGTTCAATTTATGGAACAAGGAAGTTTACAAACTGTGATTCGATTTAAATGGGAATTTGGCTCTTCTACCATTACCCAAGATATGATCGTATATGCTGAATCACGTAGAATTGACTTTAAAACCCATGTCGATTGGCAAGAAAGACAAAGGCTCTTGAAAGTAGCGTTCCCTGTAGATGTACGATCTACTGAAGCTACGTATGATATCCAGTATGGTAATGTAAAGCGCCCAACTCATTGGAATACAAGCTGGGATTATGCTCGCTTTGAAACAGTTGGACACCAGTGGGCTGACCTATCAGAAGGTGGTTATGGTGTTAGCTTGCTAAATGATAGTAAATACGGATATGACATTAAAGATCACGTCATGCGTCTATCGTTACTAAAATCACCTATTCACCCAGATCCATATGGTGATTTAGGCGAACACAATTTCACATACTCCTTGCTTCCACATGAAAATAGCTGGGTGGAAGGAAATACGGTTCGTGAGGCATGGCAGCTAAATAATCCATTAACTTATAAACATGGAGAAGTTACTCCAAAAGGTCAATCTCTATTAAATTGTAGTGCTGACAATCTTATGATTGATGCCGTTAAAAAAGCGGAATATGAAGATGCAGTAGTCATTCGTCTGCATGAGGTTGAAGGCAAACGTGTCAATGCGAGATTGTTTGGGGATTGGTCTATTGCTTCTTGGCAGGAGTGTGATTTGATGGAGCGGCCTATTTCAGACGAGGTAAATAATGGTGAGATTGATTTTTACATTAAACCGTATGAAATTAAAACATTCCTTGTGAGATTTTCATAGACTCGATTTTGTTATAAATAAAAAAGGTTCACACTTTAAAGTGCTCTACACAAACACTGTTTGTGTAGAGCATATGAATTTATGAATCAGATTACTAAGCAGAAACAATCAAAGAATCTACTTACAATGCTTATATCTCCATTGAATTTGATAGTCTTGAAGATTGTAGAGATAAGCATAAATATTGTTAGGAAACTTATTGATAAAGTGTAATATAAAAGGGATATGTGTCAGGGGGAGTGATCATGTCAGGCAGAGTGAGATTAGGAATTATTGGTGCAGGTGCAATTGCACGAGATATACATATGCCAAGCTTCTTAAAACTAGGGAACAAAGTAGAAATTATAGCTGTTACTGATATTGTAAAGGAAAATGCTGAAAATTTTGCTGCATCATTTGGGATTGAGAATGTATACCAAGACTTTTATGATATGCTTGAACAGATGGATTTGGATGCGGTAAGTGTTTGTACACCAAATAAATATCATGCTTCTGCAACCATTGCTGCGCTGGAAGCAGGTTGTCATGTACTTTGTGAAAAGCCACCTTCAATGAATGCTGAGGAAGCAAAACGTATGGCGGATGCTGCCAAAAAAGCAGGTAAATTATTAACATACGGTTTATGTTATCGTTTTGCTCCTGAAGTAACGACGTTGAAACGATTTATAGATGCCGATGAGCTGGGGCATATCTATGCAGCAAGAGTCCATGCCAATCGAAGACGTGGAATTCCTGGCTGGGGTGTCTTTACGAATAAAGAGCTTCAAGGTGGAGGGCCATTAATTGACATTGGCGTACATATGTTAGATACTGCTCTTTATTTAATGGGGTATCCAAAACCAGAAACTATTTTTGCTGTGACATATCAAGAACTTGGTATTAAAAAAGGCATAGGTACATTTGGAGACTGGGATTGGAAGAACTTTTCCGTGGAAGATATGGCTAGAGGTATGATGACATTCGAAAATGGTGCTTCATTAATTTTAGAGACATCTTTTGCAGCTAATATGGAAAAACATGAAGAACTAAGTGTTGCATTAATGGGAGATAAAGGTGGGGCTGATGTGTTTCCTTTAAAAATATTTCAGGAAAAATATGAAACCCTTATAGATACAACAGCATCTTATATTCCACCTGGAGATAGATATGAGCTTCAAATCAAGCATTTTGTTGAAAACTGTTTGGAAGAAAATTTGCAAGAAAGTAACATGAATGAGGGAGTTCAATTGCAGTCGATCATAAATGGATTTTACGAATCTGCTGAAAAAAAAGCGCCTATTTATCTCCGTTAAATATACTTAATAAAAAATATGAAGGAGATTACAAGATGAATATTACTGTTTGGAATGAATATCGTCATGAAAAAGAAAATCCATTAGTAAATGAATTATATCCCAATGGCATCCATGATTTGCTTGCTGACTTTCTGGCAAAAGACGGGCATAAGGTTCATACTGCCACCCTTGATGAAGTGAAGCATGGATTAACAAATGATGTATTGAATAATACAGATGTGCTATTATGGTGGGGACATAAAGCACATGAAGAGGTATCAGATACGGTCGTTCAAAAAGTACAAAAACGCGTTTTAGAAGGAATGGGTTTGATTGTGCTGCATTCTGCTCATCTTTCCAAAGTATTTAGACAGTTGATGGGAACTTCTTGTGAATTGAAATGGCGTGAAGAAGGAGATATGGAACGACTTTGGGTTGTTGATCCGACGCATCCTATTACAGAGGGGATTGATGAGTGTATTGAATTAGAACAGGAAGAAATGTATGGAGAACACTTTGATATCCCGACACCAGATGAACTCATTTTTGTAAGTTGGTTTTCAGGTGGGGAAGTGTTTAGAAGTGGCGCGACGTTTAAACGAGGAAGAGGTAAAATCTTTTACTTCAGACCAGGACATGAAACATACCCTTCCTACTATCATCCATCTATTCAACGAGTGATTAAAAATGCCGTCGAGTGGGCAGCACCATGGGACACGACTGTACCTGTTCGTGGTCATAGTCCACTTTAAATGATATGATTTGTTGCAGTGTAACTGAAAATCATCCCCTAATGGAAAGTTTTCTTTATGTGAATATAATATAAAATATACAGTAACAGTTAAGCTGAACAAACTCGATGGCAGATCAATGTAAAAATTTTCCGTAGATGAACTACGACAACGGAGGTAGAAAATGTATAATGAACCGATATTTTTAGACGCAGTTTTTCAAGAAAGGATATGGGGTGGAAAAAATCTTGCATCTGTTTACGATTATGACCTACCTTATGATCGTACAGGTGAAGCTTGGGTAATATCTGCTCATCCAAATGGCCCAAATGAAATTTTAAATGGCCCTCTAGCAGGCAAGACATTAGCAGATGTATGGCAACAACATGGTGAATTATTTAATAAAAATGACAAAGATGACGTTGAATATCCATTGCTTGTAAAGGTAATAGATGCTAATGATGATTTATCTGTACAAGTTCATCCAGATGATACGTATGCCCGTGAAATAGAGGGAGTCCCTTATGGTAAAACAGAATGTTGGTATGTATTGCAAGCGGAACCTGACGCTGAAATTGTTTTTGGACATCATGCAAAAACAAAAAATGAGTTGAATCAGCTTATGGACGAGGGGAAATGGGATGATTTACTTCAGAAAAAGAAAGTCGAGGCTGGAGATTTCATTTACGTTCCAAGTGGCACCATTCATGCGATAGGAAAAGGAATTATGATTTTGGAGATCCAGCAAAGTTCTGATATCACTTATCGTGTTTATGATTATGATCGAAAGGATAAACAAGGTCACTTACGTGAATTGCATTTAGATAAGGCAAAAGAGGTCATTACCGTTCCACATACCACTTCGAACTTTAATAGAGAAGTGGAAGAAGATAAAGGCTTAATTAGCGAAAAGTTAATGGAAGAGCAATATTTCACTGTTTATCATTGGAAACTAGATGGGGAAGTGACTCGTGAGTTAACTGAAGACTTTTTGCAAGTTAGTGTTATTGAAGGAAGTGGAAAAATAGAAATTGAAGGCCAATTCTACGCTTTTTCAAAAGGGAGTCATTTTATTATTCCACATACGGTAAAGACCTATGCGCTACATGGTCAGGCAGAAATGATTGTATCGCACGTATAGTATTGAAATAATCGTATAGTAGCATGAGGAATAAGCGCCGTTATAAATGCGGGGCTTATTTGTGTTTTGTAACTTGATAGAGAAATTGTAGAAGTTTACTATAATAAATTTTAAATAATTTGCAAGAGTATCCCCCTTTTTTGGCTATGATATAATATTTGTACGATATCTTGAATGCTAAAATGGGAACACTGAATTGTAATCATTGAATGTGAAATATTGTTATAAAGGATGTTTGAACATGAATGATAGGCAGCGAAATTTACTAAAAATTTTATTAGTAAGTCCTGATAAATTTTTTCAGGTAAAGGAATTGAGGGGGTTACTTGATTGTTCAGACAAGACAGTTAGAACAGACCTTAATCGATTGGAACAATTTTTAACTTCTTATCCTGAAGTGAGATTAGTTCGTAAACGTAGTATTGGAATAAAGCTCCAGGTACCTGAAAAGGTTAAGGGTGATATTTACGATAAAATTAATCGTATAAGTACCAAAACAGAAGAAGAACGCTTGATTGAAATTGCCTATCATCTCCTGATTCAAGCAAAACCTGTTACGTTAAAAGAGTTTGAAGAAAAATACTTACTAACGCAACAGATATTAAGCGTGATTTTGAAAAGATAAATAAGTGGTTTGCTCAATTTGATTTATATATTGAAACTAGACAAAGAGTTGGCAGCATAGTTATAGGGGAAGAATTTCATAAACGAAATGCACTTGCACATCTTTCGGAACTTGTTTCGGCGAATCAAGAAAGAAATTATGTGCTCGACTTTTTTCCGGAATATGAAATCAAAGCGGTGAAGAAAGTCATTCAAGATACCCAGCATGAATATGATCTTGATTTAACAGATGGGCGTTTTGAAAGTCTAATGATTCATGCTTTAATTATGATTAAACGAACGAGACAAAAGACACCTGTGATAATAGCGGATGAAGATATGAGGAAAACTACAAGCTCAAAGGAATATGAAATAACGACAGAATTATTAGAGAGATTAGAGAGTATACTGCGGTTAACCTTTCCGTATAATGAGCGTATCTATTATGCTTGGCATATATCAAGTGTACTTCCCATGACAAAAATGATAATGGATTTTAGTGAAAACAATAAAATGCTTGATAGCTTCCCAAGTCAATTAGTAAGGCGGATTATCCAAAAGGTAGCACATGACACGCAAATTCCATTTTTAAAAGATGATATGTTAATGGATGGATTAGTAATTCATATGGATGCAGTTGTGAAACGCATTTCTTACGGTTTTCATATCACTAATCCTATGCTAAACGAAATCAAGAAATTGTATCCTTACCTCTTCAGTATGATTGTTTTTTCGTTAAATGAAATTGGGGAAGAATATAAGGTGCATATTCCGGAAGAAGAGGCTGCATATTTAGTACTCCATTTTCAGGCGTCCATTGAACGTATGGAGGAAAAGCAGCAGCCGAAGCGGGTGTTAGTCGTTTGTCATATGGGAATTGGTATGAGTAGGTTATTACAAGCTAAATTAGAACAGCAATATAAAGGTTTAACAATTGTAGGGTGCATTGCAAAAAACGAAATGCAACAATTTCTAAAAACATCAAGCGAGATTGATTTTATTATTACAACGGTTTCGCTTTCAAAGATAGACATACCATACGTCGTGATATCACCTTTGTTGGATGAAAAGGATAAAGTGAAGATCAACCAATTTATCCAAGAGGGAAAATCGGAGTTGTTAGAAGGTACGTATTCTACGTTACGTTACTTTATATCAAATGGTTTGTTTCAAAGAGACGTTGACTTGGAGCATCCGTTTCAAGTGGTAGAAAGACTATCCAATCAATTAGTCCGACTGGCGGTAGTGGATGAAACTTTCACACACAGTGCATTACTTCGGGAGAGGGCTTCTTTTACTGCAGTTGGTGGAAAAATTGCAATTCCTCACGCAGAGCCTTCCACTGTAAAAAGATCAACCGTATCTATGGCTATATTAAAAGAACCACTAAACTGGGGAAATGAATTAGTGTCTGTCGTATTCTTACTAGCGATAAGCGAGGAAGACCGTCACTTAACACGTTACTTGCTAAAAGAAATCTCTCAATTAAGTGATGCTCCTGAACTAATCGAAAAGATAATATATGCAGATAAAAAAGAAGATGTGATACAAGTACTACAATAATGAGCTAATAAATTAAATTTTACTTTTGTTCCGGTAAGATTTAAAAAATTAATCCTCTCTTTTTAAAGATATAATAGATATAAAGTTAATATTTAAGTGAAGAGAGGAGAATGTACCCATGAAATTATTAGCGGTTACAGCTTGTCCGGTAGGTATTGCACATACGTACATGGCTGCTGAAAACCTTCAACAAGCTGGAGATGAAATGGGGATTGATATAAAAGTTGAAACACAAGGATCTATTGGTGTAGAAAACGAGTTAACATCAAAAGATATTGAAGAAGCAGATGGAATTATTATTGCGAGTGATAAAGACGTTTCTAAAGAAAGATTTGTTGGTAAGAAATTAATTGTTGTTGGTGTGCAAGAAGGAATACGTAATCCAAAAGAGTTAATGGAGCGTTTCAAAAAGGAAGAAGTTCCAGTATATAAAGCATCCGAAATGAAAGCGGATAATACAACGAAAAAAGATGATGAAAAAGAAAAGACACCCATTTACCGCCATTTAATGAATGGTGTTTCATATATGATTCCGTTCATTGTTGTTGGTGGACTCCTAATTGCAATTTCTCTAACACTTGGGGGGAAACAAACACCTGAAGGAATCGTTGTTCCAGAAGGTACATTTTGGAGTCAAATTCAGGCGATAGGTGAAGCATCTTTTAGTTTTATGGTACCTATTTTAGCAGGATTTATTGCTTATAGTATTGCAGATAGACCGGGACTAGCACCAGGTATTATTGGTGGATTTATAGCTGTTAACGGTAGTTTTTATGGTACAGAGGCTGACGCAGGATTTATCGGTGGTATCATTGCAGGTTTCTTAGCAGGTTATGTTGTATTAGGACTCAGAAAAATTAAAGTTCCTGCAGCAGTTCAACCTGTTATGCCGATTATTTTTATTCCGATTATTGGAACACTTATTGTAGGACTATTATTTACGTTTGTTATTGGAGCTCCAGTCGCAGCAATATTTGAAGGCTTGACGAATTGGCTCGAAGGAATGCAAGGAACAAGTTCCATTTTACTAGCACTAATCTTAGGTGCGATGATTGCTGTCGATATGGGTGGACCATTTAACAAAGTTGCCTTCTTATTTGGATCTGCAATGATTGCAGAAGGCAACTATGGAATTATGGGGCCGATTGCTGTAGCTATTGCAATACCACCATTAGGTATGGGGTTAGCTACCTTTTTAAAAAAGAAAAAATACCAACCAGCAGAGCGTGAGGCAGGAAAAGCATCGTTTACTATGGGGTTATTTGGAATTACTGAAGGTGCCATTCCTTTTGCGGCGCAGGATCCATTTCGTGTGATACCAAGCATTGTAGTTGGTTCTATGATTGGATCTGTTATAGGTATGATTGGTAGTGTTGGTGATCATGTAGCACATGGTGGACCAATTGTTGCAGTTTTAGGGGCTGTGGATAATGTACTTCTATTTTTTATTGCAACTATTATCGGTACAGTTGTTACGGCAATTATGGTAAACATTTTGAAAAAAGATGTGATGCCTGAAGCTGTTCCAACAGGAGCAGAAGGAATGTTAGAAGAAGATGATGATAATAAAGAAGCAGAAGAAGTAACAGGGACAGCGGGCAATGAAAGGATTCAAGCAACACAAGAAGAAATTAATAAAGTAACAGATATTATGGATGAAAGCTTAATTGATACTAATCTTACTGGAAATAGTCGTGATGACATCATTGGTGCATTGATTGGAATGTTAGATGATGCAAATGTTTTGAATTCCACACACAAGTTTAAAGAAGCAATTTTAGCTAGGGAAAAAGAAGGTACAACAGGGCTTGGTATGGGAATTGCCATTCCACACGGGAAGTCTACGACTGTTAAAAAGCCGACAGTTGCTTTTGGAATTCATGCGAATGGAGTAGACTGGCAAAGCCTTGACGGAACAAAAGCACAATTAATATTTATGATTGCAGTGCCTGAAGAGAGTGCGGGAGATGCTCATTTGAAAATCCTTCAAATGCTTTCACGTAAACTGATGGATGAATCATTTAGAAACGAATTACTGCAAGCTACTACTAAAGAAGAGGCATATAAATTATTAAATACGATTGAATAATTGCGAAATAATGGAGGTATCTCAAAAGCATGAGATGCCTCTGTTGTACAAAAGGGGGCTTATGGATGGCTGAAGAACTACCTTTATATATGGGGCACAATTTGGAACGTATTCCCCGCTTTCCTTTACCTGCTGGATATCGTTATCGTTATTTTGATACCCAAATGGATGCAAAATCTTGGGCGAATGTTGTAACAAAAACAAAGGAATTCCCTCATGTGGATAAAGCAATGGAACGATTTAAAGAAGAATTCTTACCATGCCTTACGGAAGCGAAGAAGCGAATTATTTTTATGGAAACAGATTGCGGCGAGGTTGTAGGAACGGCTACCGCCTGGTTTGGCTTATGGGATGGAATAGAGGTTGGCAGATTACATTGGGTTGAAATCATTCCAGAATATCAAGGTAAACAACTTGGTCGCCCACTTATTACAAAAGCTATGCAAACATTGAAAGCATATCACGAGACTGCTTATTTAAAAACACAAAAGTCAAGTCAAGCTGCCATTCATCTGTATCGACAACTTGGTTGGTATCCATTGGTCATTGATGAGCAAGAGAAGCAAGTATGGGAGAGTTTATTTAAAAATTAACTTTTCGTTTTATAATGTATGTCAATTTCATAACGGGGTTTGTTGAATTAAATAATTAAAGTGATTTACATTCTTTATTTGTTATGGTACACTTTTATGAGTTAAATAAAATTGCGTTTTTTGGGGGAGTCTGTCATCGAGGGAGGTATATAATCGCCTTGATTACGGGCTCCTTTTTGCTTTTTTTAAGTAAATCAATCTGAAAAAGAAAATAATGGAAGGGGTATCATTTAAGTGGAATTCGTTTTATTGATATTTTTCCCGGTTTTGGCTGCGGTGTTTGTGCCAATACTTTTTAAAAAATTGAAAAGCATTCATACTGGTTGGTTCGTTTTAATAGTTCCAGTTGTCTTATTGATTTACTATACCAGTTTTATTCAAACAACGATGAGTGGAGAAACAGCCATCTCTTCGTTACCGTGGATTCCTTCCCTTGGAATTTCATTTGTTTCATACATAGATGGGCTTAGTTTGTTATTTACATTACTTATTACAGGTATCGGGGCATTGGTTGTTCTTTATTCCATTTTTTATTTGGATAAGAACCGTGAGAATCTTGGTAACTTTTATGTGTATTTATTAATGTTTATGACTGCAATGCTTGGAATTGTACAGTCAGATAATGTAATTACGTTGTACCTATTTTGGGAGTTAACATCCATTTCTTCATTTCTGTTAATTGGGTATTGGTATACAAAGGATCGTTCGCGATTTGGTGCTTTAAAGTCCATGTTAATTACGGTATTTGGTGGCTTGTCGATGCTTGGGGGATTCGTGCTCTTAAGTATCATGGGAGGTACTTTCTCTATTCGTGAATTGATTGCGGATTCCTCGAACTTAGTTGGTCAGGAGTTCTTCGTGCTTGCACTTGTACTTATTTTGATTGGTGCGTTTACGAAGTCTGCTCAATTTCCGTTCTATATTTGGTTGCCGGATGCAATGGAGGCACCAACACCGGTTAGTGCTTATTTACACTCTGCAACGATGGTAAAAGCAGGGCTATATTTAGTGGCTCGTTTTACGCCAATTTTTGCGGCTTCTGAAGTGTGGATTTGGCTTGTTACTGGCATTGGATTGCTAACACTGTTCTGGGGATCCTTCTTCGCTGTGAAACAGACAGATTTAAAAGCTATACTCGCTTTTTCAACGGTGAGTCAGCTTGGATTAATTATGTCACTACTTGGTGTAGGTGCTGTTAGTTATCATGTAAACGCGGATACAACTTTATTTAAAGTAGCTGGTTTTGCTGGTCTTTTCCATTTATTGAACCATGCTGTTTTTAAAGGTAGCTTGTTTATGGTTGCGGGAATTGTAGATCACGAAACAGGTACAAGAGATATTCGCAAATTGGGTGGATTAATGAGCATTATGCCATTTAGTTTTACAGTAGCATTTATTGGCTCTATGTCTATGGCAGGGCTTCCTCCATTTGGTGGATTTTTAAGTAAAGAATTATTTTTAACATCGATGCTAGCCTTTAAAGATTTTGATTTGTTTCATTTCTCCACTTGGGGACCAATTTTCTTGATTGTTGCTTGGGTTGCCAGTGTGTTTACGTTTATTTATAGCTTTTATTTTGTATTCCACACCTTTAATGGGAAAAGAAAAGCCGAAGCACTTCCGGTCAAGCCGAAAGAGGCTCCATTTGGGATGCTAGTTGCACCTATTATTTTAGCTGCAATGGTGATTGTAATCTTCTTTATTCCAAATATTGTAGGAGACATACTTGTAAAACCGGCTGTAGTTGCAATGCAAGCTGGATTGTACAGTAATCCATCAGATGTGCTTGTACAGGTTTCGGCCTGGCATGGGCTAACTCCTGAATTATGGATGACGATTGGTGTGATTACTTTAGGAATATTGCTATTTGCGACGTTAAAAAGATGGCGAAATGTTTATGATTTACAACCTAATGCATTGTCTTTAAATGCAGCTTATGATGGTATAATGACGTTTGGTGAAACGACGATGAATAGGTTGTCTCGTCTGTTTATGACTGGAATTTTACGGACCTATCTCATTTACATGTTTATTGCGATAGTTGCTATTGTGTTAACGACATTATTTGTAAAAGATGCTTTCTCAATTCATTTTGAAGAATTTTCTTCCATCAATAGTTATGGTTTGTTAACAGCAATTATTCTTACAATTTCCGTAGTTATGCTTGTCTTAGCTAAAAAGCGGATGTTTGCAATCATCGCACTTGGTGGTGTCGGTTATTCGGTTGCACTTTTGTTTATTATTTTCAAGGCGCCGGACCTTGCCTTAACACAGCTGGTTATTGAAACTATTTCTGTTGCTTTATTTTTACTCGCGTTTCATCATTTGCCGAAACTTAAACGGCATGGGGAGACGAAAGGCTTTCGGTTAGGTAACTTTATTGTTGCTTTAGGTGTCGGAATAACGATGACACTTCTTGCCTTGTCTGCGCAATCGGAAAAACTAGTCGATTCTATATCTCAGTTTTATAAAGATACTGTGTTGGATGAAGCAGGTGGAGGGAATATTGTAAACGTCATACTTGTTGATTACCGTGGTTTTGATACGTTGTTTGAAATTGCTGTATTGGCTATTGCGGGAATCGGTGTATATTGTATGATTCGTCTGCAGCCGACAAGAAAGGAGAAAACGAATGAATCCAAATAATGTAATTTTACAAACAGCTTCCAAGTTTGCCTTTTTTCTCATCATTCTTTTCTCAATCTATATATTCTTTGCAGGGCATAATTCCCCTGGTGGTGGATTTGTCGGAGGATTGCTAACTACAGGTGCATTTGTTTTACTTCTGCTTGCTTATGATATTAATACAGTGCAGAAGTTACTACCATTTAATTCTATGATAATGGTTGCTGTAGGGTTGTTGTTGGCACTCGGCATGGCATCCGCATCGTTATTGTTTAATGTTCCGTTTTTTACACATGCATTTAATGATTTTGATCTGCCTCTACTAGGAGTGACGGCCCTGCATTCAGCGACAATTTTTGATGCTGGCGTTTATCTAGTAGTAGTTGGCGCAGCTTTGACAATCATTCAATCGATTGGAGGGGATGACTAATGGAATTTGTGATGGCGATAATTATAGGAGTACTATTTACAGCAGCAGTTTATTTAATTTTATCCAAAAGTCTTCTCCGGATTATTTTTGGAACGGCATTGATTAGTCATGGCGCTCATCTATTGCTTTTGACAATGGGAGGGCTTGGAGCAACATCTCCTCCTGTAATTGCTGATGGGGTGAAGGACTATGTGGATCCGTTACCGCAGGCATTAATTTTGACGGCGATTGTGATTAGTTTTGGTGTTACAGCATTCATCCTTGTCCTCGCGTATCAAACATATTCAAAGCATCAGACGGACAATATGGATTATATGAGAGGAAATGATGAATATGATTAATTTATTAATATTGCCAATCATTTTGCCGTTCTTTTTTGCCATATTGCTGTTGTTTTTTAAAAATCAAATTCGGACTCAAAGAGTTATAACTGTAATTGGTCTAGTCACTAGCTTAATGGTTGCATTTCGCCTCATTTGGAAGGTGAAAACGTTTGGCGTTCAAACGGTTACTTTGGGAAGTTGGCCTGCACCATTTGGCATTACTCTTGCTTCAGATATGTTGTCCAGCCTTCTTGTAACAACATCTGTCATCATTACGCTTAGTGTTGTTATTTACAGTTTTTCAGCTATTGGAGAGGCGCGGGAACGATTTTATTATTATCCTACTATTTTATTTATGTTAACAGGGATAAATGGTGCATTTACAACTGGTGATATTTTCAATATGTTTGTCTTTTTTGAAGTATTGCTGATTGCATCTTATGTATTAATCGTACTTGGGGGAGAGAAAAGACAGCTGAGGGAATCGATTAAATACTTGCTTGTAAATGTCATTTCTTCTTCATTGTTTGTGGTAACTGTCGGTCTTTTGTATTCTGTTGTTGGAACTTTAAATATGGCAGATATTTCGGCTAAAATATCGGATGTCGGTCAAACTGGTTTGTTAACGGTTATTGCTATCTTATTTCTGATGGTTTTCGGAATTAAAGGGGCACTATTTCCGCTATATTTTTGGCTGCCAGGTTCTTACTCGGCACCACCGATGCCTGTATTAGCATTATTTGGAGCATTATTAACAAAAGTAGGTATATATGCAATTACGAGAACCTATACATTGTTTTTTATTCATGATCTTACTTTCACACATGAATTTTTACTTGTATTATCTGTACTTACCGTTATTTTCGGTTGTATTGGTGCTCTTGCATACTTTGATTTAAAACAAATTATTATTTATAACATTATTATCGCTGTAGGGGTCATTTTATTCGGTGTTGCACAAATGAATGAAGCAGGTATGTCTGGTTCGATATTTTACTTAATTCATGACATGCTGATTAAAGCAGGTTTGTTTTTGTTAATTGGTATTATCATTAGTGTGACCGGAACATCTAATCTAAGGGAGATGGGTGGCCTAATGAAGACCCATGCATCACTCGGTTGGATGTATTTAATTGCAGTGTTTGGACTTGTGGGAATCCCACCTTTAAGTGGTTTTATTGGTAAATTATTAATTGTCCAAGGAGGATTTGAAGCCGGTAATATTTGGACGACTATCATTATATTGATTTCAAGCATTATTGTGCTGTTGTCAGCTATGCGGATTTTCGTCTATGCTTTTTGGGGAGAACCGGTCGCATTACCAGAGACGAAGAAAAGTTCTTATCGTAAGGAAATGATTCCGGCAGTATTGCTCGTTGTAATTTCGATTGTTTATGGTATTGGTGCTGAATCTCTTATCCCTTACATGGAGAACGCTTCAGATTTATTATTAAACCCGTCCATTTATATTGACGCGGTGTTAAAGGAGTAGATGCAAATGGCTTTCCAAATACTGTTGAATTTTTCTATCGCCGTCGTTTGGATGTTATTGAATACATCTTTTAAGGCATCAACGTTTATTATCGGATATTTAATAGGAATGATCGCCATTGTTATTATGCGTCGATATTTCAAAGATAAACTTTACTTATATCGGATATGGGCTCTTATTAAATTGAATCTAATATTCTTCAGGGAACTCCTTTTGTCCAATATCGACGTATTGAAAATCGTGTTGCGACCAAAAATGGACATAAAACCGAGTGTTTTTGCTTATCCAACTGAACTTGAACACGATTGGGAAATTACGTTATTATCGAATTTGATTACACTCACCCCTGGCACACTTGTGCTGCATGTATCTGATGATCAGCGTACGCTCTATATACATGCGATTGATGTCGAGGATGTGAATGAGGAAATTGATTCCATCAAAAATTCATTTGAAAAAGCAATTAAGGAGGTAGAGTTCTCATGAAATTATTCATATTGATTTCTTTATTGTTAATTCTATTATCCATTGTTGGATTGCTTATTCGAATGATATTAGGACCTTCAACACCTGACAGACTTATTGCACTTGATGCTATTAGTGTCGTGATTATTTCATCAACTGCTCTATTGACCTTGCTGTTTGAAACGAGTTTTTTAATAGAGATTATTTTATTACTTGCGATTATGTCTTTTATCGGTACAGTTGCTTTTGCCAAATTCATTGAGAAAGGGAGGATCATCGAACGTGACCGTCATAGCTAATACACTCGTCGTTTTATTGATTTCTATAGGTGTTATTTTCACAGTAGTTGCTGTTATTGGTGTTTTGCGTTTACCGGATATTTATACAAGATCACATGCCGCTACAAAAAGTGTCACTTTCGGTGTTTTGTGTACATTAACAGGTGTATTCCTCTATTTATGGCTGATTGAGGGGGATTTTAATATTAAACTGTTGCTTGGCATTTCCTTCCTTTTATTTACTGCACCGATAGGAGGACACCTCATGGCAAGGGCTGCCTATTTGTCAGGAGTTGAACCTGATGAAATCACTGAAAAAGATGAATTGAAAGAAGTAGTGGAAGAAGCGAAACAAAAAGAAAACATACCAAATAAAGAATAATACCAATGCCTAAATCTACATATACGATGTTTAGATTTAGGCATATTATTTTTTCTGCAAGCGACTAAACATATGTGTTAAAATACATACAATGAAAAAGGTAGAAACTAAACTGCATGTTCTATTCAAGAACTTAAAGAGTCAATCTATCCTTGCATATAATAAGTAAAGGTAAATATTCGGATGTTGTTTCCTGTTATTTATCAAATGGAATCAAAAGGATGAATGATAAAATTCTGTTGCAACAGGAGGGGAAATATGCGCAAACCATGGCTTGTATTTTGTTATACTGCTGCGGTAGTTTTACTTGTTAGTGCTTGTGGGAATGCTGCAAATAGCTCAGAAAACACAGAAGAATCTGCAAAAGAGGCAGGTAGTAAATTTGTGGAGAAATTGTATAATGTGGACGATCCAGATTTTTATGAAAAAAATTTTGTATCAACGGACGATGATAGGAATAGAGCTAAAGCAATAAATGAATTAAAAGAGGAATTTTCTCCTTATTTAACAGAAACTGAATTGAAATCACTTACAGATATTGGCTTTTTATTCCGGCCATTGGAGGCAGCAAATAATCAGGAAAACACAATTACTGTAGAAGATTTAACATTTAAAAAAACCGATATGGACAAGGTAAGTAAAAAGGTAGATTTTGAACATTCCTTCCATTTGATTTTCGAAGATGAAGAGGACGAAGAAGTCGAAGATGTGAAAATGAAGGGGCAAATGACAGTAGTGAAGACGGAAGATGGGTGGAAAATTGATCGCTATTATGATGATGACTTACCGATAGAAATGTTCAATCCTTAATAGGGTGCAGCATCTTAATATCCTTTTAAAATAGAAATTTAAGCATCTTTACTTTTCTAAAGATCAAATGACTATTTGTATTGCATAATGAATGTAATGTTATAAGGAGGAGAAAGATGAGAAAAAAGGTCTTTACAGGTCGCTATACGACAGAAAATAGTGAAGATGTAGTTGTTTTTATGATTGGTATGCGTGTGAATCAATATTTGGCTGTTCATAAATGGATGCCTGTTTTTGCAGCGATGCCACCGATGATTAAGGAACTGTATACCCATAAGGAAGAACTAGGCTTTTTGTCAATGGAGAATTTCTTTGGCTTACGAACTACTGTAATGATCCAGTACTGGCGTTCTATGGATGACCTTTTAACGTATGCGAGAGGAAAAAAACATTTAACAGCTTGGAGAGACTTTAATCGCAAAGTTGGTGATAATAAAGCGGTAGGGATTTATCATGAAAGTTATCAGGTGAAAAGGGAGAACTATGAATCGGTATTTGCTAACATGCCTTTACACGGTTTAAGCAAGGCACTGCCCCAAATTCCAATTACCAATGATTTAAATGGAGCTAAAAAAAGGTTGAAGGAAGTACCTGTACGATTTAAGAAAGGTTCTAACTACTAAAAATCTTGGAACCGGATGAAAAAGTACATCTAATTCAATTTATTGTTTGTGCTATTATATTGAAATATTTGCCACGTGAGACGATTTCCAATAATGTATAATGTAAATCTTTAAAAACGAAGTAGAAGGGAGTGATTAGCATGGCTAAATTGAATAAAAAAACACGTGCGCAATATACGAAAGCAATTCTAGATTCGTTGAACCGTGGAGATATTCAGGAGTTTCGCGATACTTTTTTGGAATTGCACCCGTCAGATCAGTCAGATATTTTTAGAACTTTGGAACACGAAGCACGCAGTTTGATATATACTTGGCTTAGTCCGAAAGAGTTTGCAGCTATTTTTGAGAACTTGGATATACAAGATCAAAAGTTATTCTTTCTGGAAATGGACCAAGATTATTCATCAAGTATGTTTGATAATTTATTTACAGATGATGTCGTTCAGTTTTTAACAGATATTAATAAACAGTGGGCAGACGAAATCTTGCAACAAATGAATGCTAATAAAGCAAAAGAGGTAGAGGCGATATTAGCTTATACTCATGAAACGGCTGGGGCAATCATGACAAATGAATTGATCAGTATCCCTGCTGCCTCTACAGTTGGAGATGTGTTGGAAAAGCTAAGAAATGAAGCACCAGATGCTGAAATTATATATTATTTATATGTAGTTGATACTGATCATGAACTTGTTGGTGTTGTTTCACTTAGAGATTTAATTATAGCGTCACCGGATGTAGTCATTCAGGATATCATGAGTACTAGAGTAGTATCAGTACATGACGATATGGACCAGGAAGATGTCGGACATGTGATTAAAAAATATGATTTATTAGCCGTACCGGTGTTATCAAAACAAAATCATCTGATTGGGATTGTAACGGTGGATGACGTCTTAGATATTTTGGAAGAAGAAACGACAGAAGATTTTGGAGAGATTTCTGCAGCTAAAGGTGCAACGGATGTTGGTATTAGTCCTTTTGAAGCGGCTAAAAAACGTTCACCATGGATTATATTATTGATGGTGCTTGGATTGATTACAGGTAGTGTGATTGAAAGTTTTGAGGAAACACTTGAGTCTGTCGTTCTACTTGCCTTTTTTATCCCTATGATCATGGACTCAGGCGGAAACGTAGGAACTCAGTCATTGGCTGTCTCTGTGCGTGGTCTTGCACTTGGAACCATAGAAAAGAATGGTTTTTGGGGAATGATTAGAAGAGAATTCAGTACCGGGGCCTTAATGGGTCTCATTTGTATGGCACTTATTTCATTGTTGGTATTTATTTTTTATGGCAATGGTATGCTGGGAATAATTGTGGGTGTCTCCATTCTTTGTACGCTTAGTATTTCTGCTGTTATTGGTGCAGTTATTCCTTTAATCATTAACAAACTCAAGATTGATCCAGCTATTGCTTCAGGCCCGTTTATTACGACATTGAACGATATTATTGGATTAATGATTTACTTTTCTATTGCTACGTATTTGATGGAATTTTTATAAAAGTCTTCCCGCGATGTCGATTACTTCCTGTATAGTCCATTGAATGGAATTTTAAAATTTATGCATACATATAACGAGGGACTACTGCGTTTATTAGAAACAGTAGTCCCTCGTTTTCATTTGAATATTGGCTTTTATAAATATATGGTTATTATTTAATAACGTATACATGACAAGTAGCATGTTGAATCACTTGGCTGCTGACACTACCTAAGAAAAAGCCTTTCACATTACCAAGTCCACGGTTTCCTATCATAATGACATCCACTTGCTTATCTTCCGCATATTCAATAATATTATGGCCGGCATTTCGTTGTTTGTTATCAATCATAACATCTGTTTGTACTTGATACCCAGCATTGGAAAGTTCTTTTTCAATCTCATCTAATTCATTACGCATTTTTTCGGCTACTTCTTTTTGAATGCTTTGCGCAACACCTTGATGTGAGGCTGGGCCTATTTGAGTAACAACGGAAACTAAGTGTAGATTAGTATCTCGTTTACCATCAGCTTGAATTTTCGCCTCTTCCAATGATTTTTGACTTAAATCTGATCCATCATAAGCTACTAAAATATTTCTTGCCATCATTCAACACCTCATTGTAAGTATATTTATTAGATTGAGTCAATTTTCATAAGCAAATGTTTTATTTTGATTGATGAAATTGACTTGATTAATAGAATTATACCTTTATTATGCAATGATACTTAGCTTAACGATACCATATATGAAGGAGAAGTGAAACTTATAAGCTAAGGTGAC
>DATGUH010000104.1:0-10261 GCA_035301445.1 Pseudogracilibacillus sp.
GAATGGATTCAAGCGAAAAAAGTTGTCCCAGTTCATTATAATACATTCCCTGTTATTGAACAGGATCCCGACAAATTTGCAGCAGCAGTGAAGCCAGGAAAAGGAGTCCCACTCAAAGTTGGTGAATCGATAGAATTATAAAAAGAAAAGAGTACCGAAAAGCATTGCCATTGTGCAATGCTTTTTTAGATGAAAACTATGATTATAAAAACATGTAAATAAACACTTTGAATCATGTGAATTTAGCAAAAAAAGCTGTTTTTTTATTTTGTAACGATACATTTACTTTTTTATCGTTGAAAAGGATAAGGAAATTCAATTTTCACATTTTGACGGTATGATAGCCATCCCTTATAGTTAGATTTAATTTAACTAAAGGGAGAAAAATGGATGACTATATATTGGAGTATTATTACTTTTATGATAGGTTCTATTTTTGGATCATTTTATAATGTTGTCGGATTAAGAGTACCGCTTGGAGTCGATTTTATAAAAAACAGATCAGAATGTGTGCATTGTAAAAGCGAACTGTCTTGGTTTGAATTGATTCCTATTTTTTCCTATGTCTTACAAAAAGGAAAATGCCGTCATTGCCATACATCCATTTCAATCATTTATCCTATCATAGAACTATGTACAGGGTTTTTGTTTTTATTTGCATATATAAATATTGGCTGGAATTTTGAGTTGATAGTAATTATGCTATTAATAAGTTTATCTATCATTGTCCTTGTATCAGACTTACGGTACATGCTTATACCAAATCAAATTTTGCTGTTTTTCCTACCTTTATTTTTAATTGCAAGGATTATACAGCCATTAGATCCCTGGCATGATACTATATTTGGTGCAATAGGGGCATTAGTTATAATAGGTTTAATAATTATTGCAAGTCAAGGTGGTATGGGATATGGTGATTTAAAACTTTTAATGTTGCTTGGATTTGTGTTGGGGTTTAAAAAGATGATTATTGCTTTTATGTTGGCGATTTGTTTTGGGGCAATAGTAAGTGCAGGGTTATTGTTAATAAAAAAGGTAACAAGAAAAACTTATATACCTTTTGCCCCTTATATAACAGCAGGAACGCTGATTAGTTATTTTTATGGCACCGACATACAGTTATGGTATACAGGGCTATTTCAAATGAATTTACCTTTATGAGTAATACTTCTATCTTTTATTCTCAGTTCATATACTATTTAAAGATATAAAAGATCGGAGGGTAAAGATGCGACATTATACATATTTGCGACTACTTTTAGCGGGTTTTTTGCTTTATTTTGCTTGGCCATATATTCCTGAGGCGATAAGTACGATGGAGAAGTTGTTTTGGGGAGTATGGCTTGGATTTTTGTGGATGGTAGTTGGAGGAAATTTAGCTACACTGTTACAACTGTCTAAAGCACCTTTACTAGAACAAAAACAAGTAAAACAAAAAAGAGATGTAGCCCGATAAAAGTGGAATAAATCAATAATATAGGAAATACTCATCTTTCGTATTGTGGTTCTTCACTGACAACTGTATAATAGGGATTGAAGAAATAACTAGTACAGTTTAAAGGCTGGGTGAACCATGGCTACAAAACATGAACAAATTATCAATCATATACATGGACTGGATGTAGGGCATAAGATATCAGTCCGACAAATTGCAAAAGAATTAGATGTAAGTGATGGAACTGCTTATCGTGCAATCAAAGAAGCAGAAAATCAAGGGTTGGTCAGTACAGTTGAAAGAGTCGGTACGATTCGTATAGAACAAAAGGAAAAAGAACATTTTAAGCATTTAACATTTTCTGAAGTTATTAAGGTAGTTGATGGACAAGTACTTGGTGGACGTGGTGGACTTCATAAACAGTTGAATAAATTTGTCATCGGTGCTATGCAGTTGGAAGCAATGATGCGCTATACGGAAGCCGACTCTTTGCTTATTGTTGGAAATCGTGTTAAAGCACATGAACTAGCACTTAAAGCAGGTGCTGCTGTATTAATTACTGGAGGATTTGATACAAAAGAGCATATTAAAAAACTTGCTGATGAAAAAGATCTTCCGATTATATCAACAAGCTATGATACGTTCACAGTTGCTGAAATGATTAATAGAGCAATTTATGATCAGTTGATAAAAAAGGAAATTGTGTTTGTAGATGATATTTCTACTCCATTTGATGAAATGCATTATTTATATAATAACGACACAGTTGGTGAATGGTATCAACTAAATGAATTAACAACTCATACAAGATTTCCTGTCATTGATGATAATCGTAAGGTCACTGGTATGATCACTTCTAAAGACGTAGTTGGTATAGATGATGATACGTTGATAGAAAAGGTGATGACCAAGCGTCCTTACACTGTTCAAGGGCATACTTCCCTTGCTTATGTGGCTCATTTAATGGTTTGGGGAGGCATAGAAGTTATTCCGGTTGTAAATAGTACTTATGAGTTGGAAGGTCTTGTATCAAGACAGGATGTATTAAAAGCTTTAAATGAAGTGCAAAGGCAACCTCAAGTAGGTGAGACCATTCATGACTTAAGCACAAGAGACTTGATGACAAGTGATGAGAACCCAACCATTTTTGAAGTACATGTAACCCCTCAAATGACAAATCAGCTAGGAACACTATCTAATGGTGTACTTTCAACATTAATTACCGAAGCAAGCGGTAGATTGTTATTGCACTATAAAAAAGGCAATATGGTAGTGGAGAGTTTGAATATTTATGTCATTGAGCCTGTTCAAATGGACAGTGATTTGACTATTATACCAGAATTACTTGATGCTGGAAGGCTATATGCAAAAATCAATGCTGAAGTATGGAATAATAAAAAACTTGTATGTAAGGGAATGCTCATGGCACAATTAATTGATCGTTAAGAAAAGCACCATTACATCCTAGGTGCAATGGTGCTTTTTCTCATGCTATTTTTCTGGATGAAGTCTATTCCATTCACCCTTGTAATGTTTCGCACGTTTAAATCCATCTACTATCTGCATGATACCGAGTACGAAGAATATCAAGCTAATAATTAGAACAAATTTGACTTGGTAAGCAATATACTGGTTGATTGCGAAAAATATTAGAAAACTTCCCAAACACATTTTTGCTTTTGCATTGATATACTTTTGACTAAGACTATCTTTTGTTTTAAGGATAGTAACTTTATAATAGACATACATAACAATAGAAAGTACGATAAGTATAGCGATAATAACCATTAAAATTCTCCTGTCTCTTTATTACATGAGTCAAATATATTGTAGCTGTTTTTATAGATTTAAGCTAATAAAAAAGGTTTTAGAATGGAGTAATGACCATGACACAAAAAAGAATTATGCATGCAATAGAAACATATAACACAATTATTATCCATCGGCATGTTCGACCAGATCCAGATGCAATAGGATCCCAATGTAGTTTGAAACAATTAATTAAGCAATCTTTTCCTGAAAAAGAAGTGTATGCTGTTGGTGCAGAAGAAGATTCTTTGACCTTTCTGGATCGTATGGATGTGATAGATGATCAGGTTTATGAAGGGGCACTTGTTATCACTTGCGATACTGCGAATACTGATCGTATATGCGATCAGCGCTATGACCGTGGTGATATGTTAATTAAAATTGATCATCACCCGAATAATGATGCTTATGGGGATGTATTGTGGGTCGATACTAATTTTAGTTCAACATCAGAAATGATTTATGAATTAAGTTTGAATAATGACAAATTGAAAATGAATGAAGAGGCAGCTCGTCTTATCTATGCAGGAATAGTAGGGGATACGGGAAGATTTATGTTTCCAAATACGACGAATAAAACATTTCGATATGCTGCACAACTTATCGAATACTCGTTTGATAGACAAAAACTATATAACGAATTGTATTTAACAAGTCAGAAGCTATCTCAATTACAGGGATATATTTTACAAAATCATTCATTATCCGCAAGTGGCTTGAGTACTGTTAAACTGACGAAAGAAATACTTGATGCTCATTATATCCATCCAAATGAAACAGGGAAAATTGCCGGTATACTAGGAAATATTGAAGGGATAAAAGTATGGGTCATGTTTATCGAAGAAATGGATATAATTCGCGTAAGACTACGTTCCAAAGGTGTTGTAATAAATACTATCGCTGAAAAGTATAATGGTGGTGGCCATCCGCTTGCAGCAGGTGCATCTGTTTTAACATGGGAGGAAGCTGAACAAGTTGTCAATGACTTAGAGCAGTTGTTAGAAAAACACGATGATTAAATTTTATAATTCAAATGAGAATTTAAATTCAAACAATAAAGGCATATTACCAGATTGACATGCTGGTGATATGCCAATGATTTTATAGGGCTGTGTAACTAGATATAAGTATTAATCATACGGCTTTACCATTAAAGATAGTTTTATGGTCTTTGTAATACTTATTTTTTTAACGTCGATTTTATAAGATAAATCATCTATTGTATACGTTTTATCTTCAATTCTATCGATAACTAATTGATCGTTTTCCATGATACTTTCTACATTTTTACCTATTACAGGATCGAGTTCATGTTTAATTAAATCTTCCAATTGATGGGTAATGAGTTTGTCCAGGTGTAACTTTTCACTATTCATAAATTCTATGGAAACAGAGAGTACATCAGGACTTGATTTTTCTTCCAAGTCCTCTTTATCTTCAAGTAGTGCTTTATTTTGTCTTTCTAATTCACTGATTTCAGTTTGCATACGCACTTGGTCTGTAAGTGTTTGTTCATACATTCGTCCATACATAAAAATAAGAATAATATATCCAATGATGGCACCAATCCAAATACCTGTTATCATAATTTGCCAGTTGCGTTTCTTGTGATACGGGGATACATGCATTATGAAAGTTCCTCATTAACAATCCATCCTATAAATAAGAGTGCTGTTCTAACTCCAATCATTGCAGAAATGATTAGCATGAATTGTTTAAATAGATCCATGGTAGAGCCGGCAAGTAATCCTTTTTGAAAAGTTTCAATAGCATCAAACGTGCCACCAATCGCACAGACTACTGCCCATATTTTTAAAGATTGGGCAATGCGAGCGATAGCACTAAGTGGGGCGCCACCAGTTAAGAAAGTACCGACACTGCCTATGATAGCACCTCCAATGATGACACCGAAGGCAATAAAGCAGCAATGAATTAATGAAACAAAAAACCGTTCTTCCATCTGAACTCCCCCATTTCATTAAAATATATGAATTTAAAGGACAACTTATGAATTGAAAAGTATACCTGATTGGAAAGCTCTTATAATCACGTTATAATGGGTAGCAGATGATTGTTCGTTTAAAGGCAGGAGAAAAGATGTTTACTCATTTACAATTACAAACGGGCTATAATTTTTTTAATAGCACAATTACTATCAAAAAATTAATAAATAGGGCAAAACATCTCAACATGGAAGCATTGGCTTTGACGGATGAAGGAGTTCTGTATGGTGCAATTGAATTTTATCAAGCATGCAGGAACGAAGGCATTCATCCTATTATAGGCATGACTTTGCCACTATATCTTCATCCAGGATTGGACAAAAAAATTCCTGTTGTTTTACTAGCAAAAAACAATATTGGATACCAACATTTAATGCAGATTTCCACTATTTATCAAACAGAGGGAGATTGTGATATAGAAAAGATCACTTCATTTGCACAAAACCTTATATGTATTATTCCGTCCGAACCCAATGCTATTGAAGAAAAAATAATTAGTCATGGTCATGAAGTATTAACAGAATGGTTGACTCCTTTATTAAATGCTTTCCACAAAGAGGACATATTTCTCGGTGTCGCAAATCGGACTGTAAGAGATGAAAGTGTCATAGAAGCGGCTATTGTTTTTACGAATGAAATTGGCATAGAAGCTGTTGCGATGCAGGATGTTAGGTACTTAGAAGAAAAAGATGTTATTAGCTATGATTGTCTACAAGCGATGAAATATGGTGAAAAGTGGCAAGGTTATACAAATAGACCTGGTATTCAGCAAAGACACTTTGCATCTGTAAGGGAAATGGAAAATAAATTTTCTGCATGGCCGTCATTAATTAAAAATATAAGTTTAATTACGGCACTTTGTAATGTGAAACTCGATTTTAATCGTCAGTTAATGCCAGCATTCCCAGTGCCCAAAAATAAAACAGCTTCTTCTTACTTACAAGAATTAACCGAAACAGCACTAACTGATAAATATACAAATAACGCGCAAGAAGCATCCGAACGATTGCAATATGAACTAGAAGTGATTCAACAGTTAGAGTTCAGTGATTATTTTCTCATCGTAAGTGACTTTGTACAATTTGCCAAAAACAATGGAATAGCTACAGGGCCAGGTCGTGGCTCAGCTGCTGGTTCAATTGTTGCTTATTTGTTAGGAATTACGAATGTTGATCCTTTGAAATACGGCCTTTTATTTGAGCGATTTTTAAATCCTGAGCGTGTAACAATGCCTGATATTGATATTGACTTTTCAGATGTACGTAGATCGGAAGTAATTGCTTATGTCCGTGATAAATATGGATCAAGTCATGTCGCTCAAATCATTACTTTTGGTACGTTTTTGGCAAGGTCTATACTAAGAGAATTAATGAAAACGATGGACATTGACTATCGAGATCAAGCATATATTTTGAAACATTTATCACAACAAAAAAATGAAAATATTATAGAAATGATTGAACGATCTGATTCTTTTCGAGAATATATTAAACAGTCAGAACAACTTAAACTACTTTTTCAAGTAGCGTTAAAGTTAGAAGGTTTACCTCGACATATGTCAACACACGCTGCAGGAATTGTGATAGGTAAACAGTCTTTGATGGAAGATGTTCCGTTAATTCCGGGGCCGCAAGATACTTATTTAACACAATATGCTATGAATGATTTGGAATCTATTGGATTGCTGAAAATTGATATGTTAGGCTTGAGAAATCTTTCATTGATGGAGCGAATTGTTAAAACAGTTGAGAAACGTGAACATATAAAACTCGAACCTGAACAATTCCCCATAAATGATGCTGCAACATTCAAATTGCTCCAATCTGGACTAACGAACGGCATTTTTCAACTTGAATCAAATGGAATGAAACGTGTATTGAAAAATTTAAAACCTGACACCCTAGAAGACATTGTTGCCGTAAATGCGCTATATCGACCAGGACCTATGAAACAAATCCAAGTATATATTGATCGTAAACAAGGAAGGGAAGCAGTTACTTATCCGCATTCTGATCTCGAGCCGATTTTAAGTCCTACATATGGAGTCCTCGTCTATCAAGAACAAATTATGCAAGTAGCACATCAATTTGCTGGCCTTTCCTTAGGAGAGGCGGATATATTACGCAGAGCAATTAGTGAAAAAAATCATCAATTAATTAATGAACAAAAAGAAAGGTTTTTAGAAGGGTGTAAAAATAAGGGATACTCTATTTCTATTGGTGAGGAAATATTTTCTTGGATTGAAAAGTTTGCGGATTATGGATTTAATAAAAGTCATTCAGTAGCATACAGTAAAATTGGTTATCAGTTGAGTTATTTAAAAACGCATTATACAGCAGCTTTTTTTGCTAATTTTCTCAAGAATATGGTGAATGATAATCACTTCTCTACCTATATAAAAGAAGCTAACCAAATGGGCATTGATGTACTTCGACCGGATATTAATCGCAGCTTTGCTTATTTTACCGTTGAAAACGAAAGCCAGATTCGCCTAGGATTTTTAGCAGTGAAAGGTATTGGTTATGAAACTGCCAAACAAATTGTTGATAAAAGGGCATCCGGTAGATTTTCAGATGTATTTGATTTTTGTCTGCGGGTAGATATAAAAAGGAGCAGCTTAGAGACACTTATATTAGCTGGATTTTTTGATTCTACTTATGATAATCGGGCAAGTGTACTTGCATCACTCGATCAAGCATATGCCAGGGCGGAATTATTTGGAGATTTGCATGAAGGTGATCTGTTTAAAGATGAATTAAAAATGGCACCAGCCTATACAAATATAGAAGATTTCTCCTTAATGCAGAGGTTGCGTGATGAAAAAGAATTATTGCAAATGTATATTTCAAATCACCCGATTCAAGCGTACCGTCAAAAATTATCTCTGCTTGGATACACGACATTGGCAAAGGTGAAAAAGCTGCCAAAGTATTCTAAAAGCAAACTAATTGTCATTTTGGAACGTGTGAAGAAAATTCATACGAAACGAGGAGAATCAATGGCTTTTATAACCGTTTCGGACGAATCTGGAGAGATAGAAGCAGTTGTTTTTCCAGCTTTATATAGAGAAGTTAATCCAATC
The DNA here is from genome assembly GCA_035301445.1 of Pseudogracilibacillus sp. GTDB lineage: Bacteria > Bacillota > Bacilli > Bacillales > Amphibacillaceae > Pseudogracilibacillus. The sequence goes on from DATGUH010000104.1 coordinate 8,330, forward strand.
TTGAATGAATCACAAATCATCTATGTAGAGGGGAAGGTTAGTTTTCATGATAATGCAAAACAAATAACTGTAGACAATATATCGTCAGCTGACCTAGAAGTAATGACAAATAACGTCCCATCATTTATATATATTAAAGTAACAAAAGAAAAACACCAGAAAGAAGTACTTTCCTTTCTAAAAAATGTAGCCAATGATAATCCGGGAGAAACAATGATCATTTTATTTAACGAATATGAAAAGAAAACATTTAAACTTACTGATGACTATCACGTCAAATATAGTGAAGCGGTGTTAAAAGAATTAAAATCATACTTTGGAAATAAAAACGTTGTATTCTCCAAATAAATAAAGTATTCTAAACATTATATGAAAGCATGCATCGTTTCTATGTTAAAATAATTGAATAAGGGATTAGGGGGAGTTAATATTGTCAAATTTACGTGATGAAGCATTACATATTCATAAAGTAAACCAAGGAAAATTGAAAACAAGCTCCAAAGTACCTGTAAATAACGCAAAAGATTTGAGTTTAGCTTATTCACCGGGCGTAGCAGAGCCTTGCAAAGAAATATATTCTAATAATAGAGCTGTTTACGATTATACGATGAAAGGGAACATGGTTGCTGTTGTTAGTAATGGTTCAGCAGTTCTTGGACTTGGAAATATAGGACCAGAAGCTTCACTACCAGTTATGGAAGGAAAATCAGTTTTATTCAAATCCTTTGCTGGTGTGGATTCATTTCCTTTATGTTTGAATACTAGTAATATAGACGAGATAGTCGAAACAGTGAAACGTTTAGAACCAACATTTGGAGGCATTAATTTAGAAGATATTGCCGCACCGGATTGTTTTATCATTGAAGAACAGTTGAAAAAAGAAATGAGAATACCAATATTCCATGATGATCAGCATGGAACAGCTATCGTTACAGTTGCGGGACTCTTAAACGCCCTAAAACTAACTAAAAAATCCTTTAAAAACATAAAAGTTGTTGCGAATGGTGCTGGTGCAGCAGGCATGGCAATTATTAAAATGCTTGAAAATTTCGGTGTATCTAATATTATTATGTGTGATTCCCAAGGAGCGATTTATGAAGGTCGTCCACGGAGAATGAATAACGTAAAAGAAGTAGTTGCTAAGAAAACGAACCCACATAAACTAAAAGGTTCATTAGAGGAAGTAATCGAAGGAGCAGATGTCTTTATCGGCGTATCTGTTGGCGGAGCGTTGACAACCGAAATGGTAAAGAAAATGAATAAAGATCCGATTATTTTTGCGATGGCAAATCCAGATCCAGAAATATTGCCAGAGGATGCAAAAAAAGCAGGTGCTAAAATTATTGGTACTGGAAGATCTGACTTTCCAAACCAGGTAAATAATGTGTTGGCTTTTCCAGGTATTTTCCGAGGAGCATTAGATGTATGGGCAACTAGAATAAATGAACGAATGAAAATGGCTGCAGTAGAAGGAATAGCAGGTCTAATAGGCGAAGATGAATTGAATGAAGACTATGTGATTCCTGGTCCATTTGATTCTAGAGTTGCACCAATAGTTGCAAGTAGTGTAGCTAAAGCAGCTATGGAATCTGGGGTAGCAAGAATTAATGTGGACCCGGAAGAGGTCGCTGAGAGAACACGGAAACTAGTGAGTGAACAACAGTCAAATTAGTTTGAACAATATGTTTAAACTTACTTGGGCTTGACAGTAGAAATAGTGGCATTGTACTTCTAATTTAGATATAGTTGTACTATGGTGTATAAAAAGGTGTGGATATTACTTGTTTTTTACACTATCTATTTTTGCTGTCGAGTGTTTGAAGGAGGGATACCGTTGCTCAAAAATATTTTCACTAGGCATAAGAAAGATACTATACCTGATGAAAAAGCAAAAATCGATGTTCCTGAGGGATTAATGGTGAAATGTGACCA
>DATGUH010000105.1:0-8544 GCA_035301445.1 Pseudogracilibacillus sp.
AAATGGTTTTTCCCTGCATTGTATATCGTTCTGGCAGCGTTTCTACTATCTGCTGTTGTGTGGTATCAAAATGTACAGAGTAAAATGTTTGAAGGGATAGACGAACTAGAGGAAACAAATCAACAAGAAGGTAATTCCCAATCTGGCAAATATAATGAGGATGCAGAGTCAGTTGTCAGTCAATCAGAAACGATAGAAATGCCTGTGGACAAAGAAGCTCAAGCAGAAATTGTAACTACATTTTATGATTACACGGCAGATGAAGATGAACAAGAAAAAGGATTAACCTTCTATAATAATCGGTACTATCAAAGCACTGGTGTAGATATTGCCGCAGACGATGGCGAGAGCTTTGAAGTGATGGCATCACTAAGTGGAACTGTCACAGAGGTCAAGCAAGATCCACTTCATGGCAATGTAGTAGTACTTGACCATGGAGATGATATTGCGACGTACTATGCTAGTATGGAAGATATCGAGGTTAAAGAGGAAGACGAGGTAGAACAAGGAGATAAACTCGGCTCCGCAGGGAACAACTTATTTGGAGAAGAAAGTGGAACCCATGTACACTTTGAAATCAGCAAAGAAGATACAGCAGTTAATCCAGAAAAATTCTTCAATCAGTCTTTTGAAACTTTGGTGGAATCAGATGTAGAACAAGCAACAGAGTCTAATATGATGCAAGGCTCAGAAGAAAAGGAAGAAGATGCTGAAGGCGAAGAAGGCATGGATGAAGAAGGCGAATCAAATGAAGAAGACGCCAATGATCCTGAAGAAGAATGGAACCCTGATGCAGACGAAGAGGAAATACCAGGCGGAAATGAAAACGAAGCCCCAGACGTCGACGAAAATGAAGATTTAAACGACGACAATGGAAATAATGAAAATGATATGAACAATGAGGATTCAAACGCTGAAGATGAAGCGGCCTCACAAGATGTATCATTTTCCATCCCAGTTTAATTATGTTGCCTGGAAATGATGCAAAAACATTTAAAATGATGTTGTTTATCATATAAGATAAGCAACATCATTTTTTTGTTGTTGTGGTAGTGCGCACGCCGCGCCAAGCAAAGTGTGCATTTTCTCGTTTATCTTGTCGCGGTGCGCCCGCCGTGGCAAGCAAAGCGTGCATTTTCGCGTTTATCTTGTTGCGGTGCGCTCTCCGTGGCAAGCAAAGTGTGCATTTTCTCGTTTATCTTGTCGCGGTGCGCTCGCCGTGGCAAGCAAAGCGTGCATTTTAGCGTTTACCTTGTCGCGGTGCGCTCGCCGTGGCAAGCAAAGCGTGAATTTTCGCGTTTATCTTGTCGCGGTGCGCTCGCCGTGGCAAGCAAAGTGTGCATTTTCGCGTTTATCTTGTCGCGGTGCGCTCGCCGCGCCAAGCAAAGCGTGTATTTCGCGTTTATCTTGTCGCGGTGCGTCCGCCGTGGCAAGCAGGGCGAGCATTTTCGCGTTTATCTTGTCGCGGTGTGCTCGCCGTGGCAAGCAAAGTGTGCATTTCCGCATTTATCTTGTCGCGGTGTGCTCGCCGCGGCAAGCAAAGCGTGAGTTTTCGCGTTTATCTTGTCGTGGTGCGTCCGCCGTGGCAAGCAAAGTGTGCATTTTCGTGTTTATCTTGTCGCGGTGCGCTCGCCGTGACAAGCAAAGTGTGTGTTTTCAAGTTTATCTTGCCGCGGTGCCCTCGTCGCGCCAAGCAAAGCATAATTTTCGTGTTTATCTGTTCGCGGTGCGCCCGCCGTGCCTAGCTCTTTCGCATATTTTCACGGTTATCAACTAACAGCCCCCCCACCACCTCGCACTACCGCCCATCGCGAAAAGTTTCCTCGCCCGCTTCGCTCCTCACGATGTACTCATTCCGAAGTATCCTTTTCTAAGATGATACAGGTTTTTATCATAATCAAAAAGGATGTTTAATAAAATAGCAGTAAAAGAGTAAGCGTAATTATCTGGGGTGCGAGGGAACCGTTCATTTTGTTTTTAAAAAATTGATAATAGCAAAGTTGTAAAAAGGACATGACTGCCTGCACATTTATTTATGATTGATTCTGATTCGTTGTATCACCATGTAAACACCGCACATTGTCTCATATGACACCTCGGAAAAAACAGCATAGGGAGGCGAACGGTGTGCATGATTACATCAAAGAGAGGACTATCAGGATAGGGAATTATGTAGTGGAAACTAGACAAACAGTCCGCCTGATAGCAAAAGAATTTGGTGTTTCTAAGAGCACGGTTCATAAAGATTTGACAGAACGTTTACCAGAAATTAATGCGGAGCTTGCCAAAAAAGTAAAGGAAGTGTTGGCTTATCATAAAGCGATCCGGCATATTAGGGGAGGTGCAGCGACCAAAAGTAAATATGAAAGGGAAAAAGATGATAAGGAATGATGTTAAAAAGCAAGTAACTATGTAAGGAAAGTAACTATTGTAAGGACGGATAAATATTGTAAAGCAAGTAACTATTATAAAGGCAAGTAATTATCGTAAAACCGGGTAAATATTGTAATAACAAAAACGAGCAATTATTTCTAAATAAGGAATTCGTAAAAAAGTTGTGTATTGTATGCACAGCTTTTTTATTTATAGCGTATCCTGCCTGAGTATAAAATTTATCATCCCCGCCAACTTAAAACTCATCCCCTCAAAACCGCGCCCCCAATCACCAAAACCAATCATAAAATAATACAAATGTGAACAAAATATTAATACTTAAAAAAACTTAATTTTTATTTCCTTTTTAGAAGTTATATGGTACATTTTGTGGTAGAATAGGTTGTTAGAAGTGTATTTTATTTAACGAATGGTGCACAGGAAATTGACTTCTTGTTAGGAGGACTATGAATTAATGTTTTCAAGAGATATAGGAATTGACCTTGGAACGGCGAATGTGCTGATCCATGTAAAAGGTAAAGGTATTGTTTTAAATGAACCTGCTGTAGTGGCAATGGATCGGACACAAGGGAAAGTCCTTGCAGTCGGTGAAGAAGCATATAAGATGGTAGGAAGAACACCAGGAAATATAGAGGCAATTCGTCCATTAAAAGATGGAGTTATTGCAGATTTTGATGTAACAGAAGCAATGTTAAAGCACTTTATTACAAAAATCAATGTACGTGGATTTTTATCCAAGCCGAGAATGTTAATTTGCTGCCCAACGAATATTACAAAAGTGGAGCAAAAGGCGATAAAACAAGCTGCAGAGAAATCAGGCGGACGTAAAGTATATTTAGAAGAAGAACCGAAAGTTGCCGCAATCGGAGCTGGGATGGATATTTTCCAGCCGAGTGGGAATATGGTTATTGATATCGGTGGTGGAACGACGGATGTTGCTGTTTTATCGATGGGGGATATTGTGAATGCTGAATCGATAAAGCTTGCCGGGGATACGCTCGATCACGATATATTAAATTATATTAAAAAGAAATATAAGCTTTTAATCGGGGAAAGAACTGCGGAAGACATTAAGATTCAGGTGGGAACTGTATTTGAAGATTCGCGCAATGAGGAAATTGAAATTAGAGGCCGGGATATGGTCAACGGCTTACCTAAAACAATTACTGTTTATTCAGATGAAATTGAAGAAGCATTAAGAGAATCCGTTTCTTTAATTGTCCAATCCGCTAAAAATGTATTGGAAAAAACACCGCCAGAACTTTCGGCAGATATTATTGATCGTGGTGTTATTTTGACCGGTGGTGGTGCGATGGTGCATGGCCTTGACCAATTACTAGCAGAAGAACTGAAGGTGCCAGTACTCGTTGCAGAGGAACCAATGAATTGTGTAGCTAAAGGTACAGGTCTCATGCTAGCTAACATTGATAAAGTAGATAAAGTAATGATCGATTAAAAAATTAGTTAAAACATATAATCGATAATCGCTTCATTTGGTGGAAATTCATTTTACCAATGAGTGAAACTTATAACGAGTAAATTTATCCTAATTTCTACAATGAACATCCATCAAAAAACATCTTACCAAAAAAGGAGTGATATCATTGCTCAGAGGTTTTTATACAGCTGCAAGTGGTATGATTGCACAGCAGCGACATCAGGAGTCTGTATCTAATAATATTGCAAATGCCAATACGCCTGGATACAAGGCGGATCAGGCGACATTACGTTCCTTTCCAGAAATGCTGATCCAGCAAATGGGAAGTAAACATGTGCCAACTCGTAAAGGATTGAATTTGCCAACGTCTCGTTTTATCGGCGGATTGAATACGGGTGTTTATGCACAGGAGTTGGTGTCTGATTTTAGCCAAGGATCTATTCGGGAAACGGATATGTCTACTGATTTAGCATTAGAAAATGGGACAATGCCAGATGAGGAAGGTAGCTTATTCTTTGTCGTAGAAAATGAAGACGGAGAAGAACGTCTAACAAGAAATGGTCATTTCACCATTGATGGGGAAGGTTACCTCACGACGAATCAAGGGCATTTCGTTCTCAGTAATAATGGAAATCCTATTCAGCCAAACGGCGATGATATCACCATTTCCAGAGATGGTACGATACAAGCAGATGGAATGGAAGCACAGCTTAATATTGCTTATATTGATGATGTGAATAATTTGGCAAAAGAAGGCGACGATTTGTATACACTTGAAGAAGGCCAAATTGCAACGGCCGCAGAAAGTGGCGCAGATTTTCAAGTGCATCAGGGGTTTTTAGAAGGTTCCACGGTAGATGAATTGAAATCGATGGAAGAAATGATGAATGCTTATCGTAGCTTTGAACAAAATCAACGTGTCTTAAAAACTTATGACGAAAGCATGGGCAAGGCTGTAAATGAGATTGCCCGTTTAGGATAGGAGGATTGCTATGTCTATTAGATCTATGAACCAGGCGACTACAACAATGAATCAGTTGCAGAAACAATTAGACATCATTGGGAATAATATGTCTAATAGTTCAACGACTGGATATAAATCAAGACAAGCTGAATTCTCCTCACTTTTATTTCAGCAAATCAATAATATGAACCATCCAGAAAACCAGACCGGTCGATTGACTCCGGATGGCATTCGAACTGGATTGGGAGCAAGACTTGGTGCAGTGAATGTGAATAATGCATTAGGATCACTCAACCAAACCGATAGAGATCTTGATGCTGCATTATTAAATGAAAATCACTTTTTTGAAATTCAGGGTAATGCTGGTGAAGCACTTTTTACACGAGATGGTTCTTTTTACTTGCAACCAGTGAATAACAATACTGAAGTGGAATTGGTGACGAAAAACGGAGATTACGTACTCGGCAGTGATGGGAATCCTATTCGGTTTGCCTCAACTGAAATTGACGGGATACAAATCGAAGAAGATGGTACGATTATGGTAACTCGAGGACAACAAACGGAGAATGTTGGCGAAATTTCAATTGTTTCGATTGATAATCCACGTATCCTTGAAGCGGATGGGGATAATAATTTCCGGTTACCAAATGAAGATGAATCCGGACTGGGATATGCAGATGTCGTAGGAGCAGTAAATACTGGTGGAAAATTGTTACAAAGCGGAGCATTAGAGATGTCTAACGTAGATATAAGCAATCAAATGACTGATTTAATTAGTGCTCAGCGTTCTTACCAAATGAATGCACGATCTATCTCTACAGCAGATGACATGCAAAGTCTGGTAAATCAGCTTAGATAAGGTAACTTCAAATGTATGTGAAAGAAATTAGGGTGACGTGAGATGACTATGTCTAAATCCTCAGAAGGTAAAGAACAAAAAAATCGACAAGAAGAAATAAATGCTAAACGAAAAGCAAGGAAAGAAAAGAAAAAACTCCGTATTCGTAAATTCCCAATTTCGTTACGAATCCTTGTAGTGATTATTATATTTTGCATCAGTCTATTATTAGGTATCATGTTTGGCTACAGTATTTTAGGGGATGGCAATGCGCTAGATGCATTGAAACCATCTACATGGCAGCACATTATCGATATCGTTGAAAAAGAATAACAAATCGTTCTGCATTTATATAAAGTAATGTTTGCAACTTAATAAAGGTGGGATATCATGTTGGACGTGCAGCAAATTAAAGACATCATACCGCATCGCTATCCATTTTTACTTGTTGATCAAGTATTGGAAAAAAAGTCAGGGGAGCGAGTTGTAGGATTAAAAAATGTGACAGTTAATGAACCATTTTTTGAAGGACATTTTCCTGATTATCCTGTGATGCCTGGTGTACTTATTTTAGAAGCGTTGGCTCAAACAGGAGCGATTGCTGTTTTAGAAATGGAAAAAAATAAAGGGAAAATTGGATTTTTAGCCGGCGTAGATAAATGCCGCTTTAAACGCGAAGTAAAACCCGGTGACCAATTACGTCTAGAAGTCGAAATTATTCGCATGAAAGGCCCGATTGGAAAAGGGAAAGGTATTGCAACCGTAAATGGTGAAACTGCATGTGAAGCAGAAATTACATTCGCAATAAAATAATTTTAAAATCCGTAAGTCTGTAACAGATATGTTGTTACAGGCTTTTTTAATGTAAAAAATAAAATCAATGAAACGTAGCGAAATTGCCAATTATGAACAAGTCTAACTATATGGCATTGTGTCTTCAAATTTGGTTAACCTAAAAATGATTATCTAAAAAGGAGGGATAACCAATGAAAAAGATGATGTCAGCAGTGGCAGCAGTTATCTTGTTGGCAGCATGTAACCCTGCAACAGGGCCAGGAAATAAAGAACCAGATACTAACGACGATAATATTGAACAGCAAAATTATCGTGGCAATGAATATAATAATCAAAATAACAGGTATGACAACCGTGATCGTATGAATGACCGCATGGATGACCGTATGGATAACAGTAACAGACGAGACAATAACCTAAATCGTAGGCAATTTAATGACGATAGACGAGGACCAAACGGTTATGATAACCTAGCGCCTAATCGTGACGAAATGACTCCTAAAGATGAAAATATGGTGCGTTAACATCTTTACAAGTCTTTTCTAAGCGAGTAAAACATTTTTAAAAAAGAATGCCGTCCCAAATATGGGATTGGCATTCTTTTCATAAAGAAATATCAACCGATCTTCCTAATGTAGGGTGTGCCGGCATGGATTGTTCCAGCATATTAATCAGTTGTTCTCCGTCCTGTTCAGCAACTTGCTTCGATTTGTCCATAATCGCCATGCTCGCATTTGTTTGGAGCTGCTGTTGCTTCATTGCCATGGATAAAGCTGCAATGTCCATAAGTCACCCTCCTAAAGCTGATTGAGACAAGTATATCACAGAATTATCCAATTTTCTAGGGCTTGCTTCTTTATTTGTCCATAAAAATACACCTTGTAAAATCAACCGATTTTTGTTTTTTATCTGTCTACTTTAAGAGGATCATATCAGAACGACCATTGAGGGATTACTTTCTTTAAATACACCTTGCCCCTTTTTATAAAGTCGGTCTATTATGACCGTTTCGTGTAACCACATAGAAGAATTATGAATTTCAGTTTCATCATAATGCAACCATACTCCGTTAATGGAATAACTATTATTTTTAATGAGTTGTCTATTTTTATTAATGAATCACCTCTGTACCAGCAACCCAATCATAGACATTTTTCCTTTTTTTATTTGTAAGGGGAACTATAAAATAAACTAATATTGCAAGATTCACAGCATTAAGTATGATTAAAACAGTCATTTCTGAAAGGGTAGACGGAAGTATTAATTGCCATATACCAAAGTGGGCAACTTCCCAAGGTAGAAACTTGATAACTGTTCGAACAACTGAACGACCAATACCAATACGCTGTCTAAAACCATCAACTACACTAATGCCCATTTTCCTCTTTCCTAATGTCCCTTGCCATTTAGAACAATCGCATAAAATAAAGTAAAGCGAAACTGGCAATGTTATCATAACAAAACCTGCGAGTTCAGCTGTTACTGGAGTACTTGAAAATAGTGATTCAATATATGGACGAAATACAAACGAAATGGTACCTACGACAAATATTCCATATATAGCGATAACAAAGAAATCTAAAAGGAAAGCATATACACGTATTTTAAATGGTGCATAAGACATATTATCTTCTCCTAACAGAGTTTTTAATAAAACAATCTGCCCATTTACGGAAGAACATTCATGATTGTCCAACCGTTTCAGAATTTCATAAAAACTTTACGTCATGAGAATAACATCTCCATGACCATGTCCTATTAATCCAGTCCCCTCACTGGTTGCTGTTTTATTTTGTAGCAATAATACGCAATCGTTTATAGTCAATTTGCCAATGATCATCAATATATAAGGTAGGAGCCAAGTGTTCTTTAATTTCTTCATATACTGCACGTTTTTCCGTTTCAGTTAACTCTGGAAAAAAGTCATCCGCAAAACTATCCAACCAATAATCAAGCCCATCTATCCCGTCAGCTAATGTCGTTGGACGATCAAAATGTTGCGCAAAAACAACACGGAAATGATGTTTTTCCAGCAAATGTGTATACTCAGCAATGCTTGGAAAATACCATGGATTATTTTGGTCAACCGATATATTGTGCTGCTCTTTTAAAACA
>DATGUH010000106.1:0-12138 GCA_035301445.1 Pseudogracilibacillus sp.
AAAAAACTAAAGCAATCCTTCTATAAAAAGCATTAGGAGGCAAAATATGGAATTTGTTATTGGTGGACTTATTGCAATTATCGTTATTATTATTGTAGGCTTAATTATTCGTAAAAAAATGTATGATCAAGTTGATTATTACGAAGATTGGAAATTAGATATCATGAATCGTAACGTTGCAGGTGAACTTGGCAGAGTGAAGGCTTTACAACTAGAAGGCGATACGAAGGATAGGTTTGAACATTGGAAAAATGAATGGGATACTATTTTGGGAGAAGACATGGCGGATGTAGAGGAATTGCTTTATGACACTGAAAAAGCAGCTGACCGCTATAATTTTCCTGGAGCAAAAAAATATATGCAGCAAATGAATCAAAAAATGGTGCATGTGGAAGAGAAAATTGAGAGAATTTTACAGCAATTAGATGAATTGTTGCAAATTGAAGAATTAAATCGAGAAAATGTAGACCACATTGCTCCAAAACTTGAAGATTTGAAAAAGCACTTAACAAAAAATAGTTACCAATATAATCGGGCGGAAGATCGATTTGAAACGGAAATTCATGATATTAAGGAACAGCTTAAGACCTATGAATTGTTAGCAGAACAAGGAAATTATGCAGATGGAGAAGAACTTGTAAAAAGACTGAAAGAGAAAACAGATCAACTCGAGGTAGATATAGAAGAATTTCCAGAGCTTTATAAAAAGTGTAAAATTGAGATGCCTCGTCGGTTTGATGAATTATCTAAAGGTATTACAGAAATGAAAGAAGACGGCTATAATGTAGATCATCTAGATTTGCCTAAAGAAATCATGCATTATCAGAACCAGTTGAGTGATTTAGTTAAAGAGTTGGAAGAGTCAAACGCGGAAGGAGCTAAAAGCACGCTTCCAGAAATGGAGTCACGAATAAAGGAAATATATGACTTATTGGAACAAGAGGCTTTAGCTAAAAACTACGTTGATTCTAAAATACCGAATTATGAGCAAGCACTTGAACAATTTTCTGCGTATTTCACTGATACAAAAACACAGGTCGACAAGTTAAAAGAAGCCTACTATTTTGAAGATGAAGATTTAGAAAAATACTTGTCATTAGAGAAGAAATTGAACAAGCTCACAGAACAATTAAATGGATTGCAAGAAAAAGTAGCGGAAAAAGAATCACATACAGATGTAAAGTCAGAGCTTGAAACAGCATTTGAACAGTTAAAAGAATTAGAAGAAGCACATGAAGTGTTTCGGGAAAAAATTCATACTCTACGTAAAGATGAATTGGATGCCCGTGAGCAATTGGAAGAAATGTTTGATAGTATGTCGAGAATTAATCGCAAGCTAAAACATAGCAATATTCCTGGTGTTCCCAATGCTATTTGGATCATACTGGATGAAGCCCGTAATAAAAACGAACAGGTGCTAGCTGCATTAGACAAGCAACCGCTCGATATTATGGAAGTAAACCAATCGCTTCAAGATGCTAAAAATTCTACAGATAAAGCAGTAGATCAAACAAACACCATGTTAGAACAAGCTTATATGATTGAACAGGTTATTCAATATGCGAATCGTTATCGCAGTTCATACCCGATTTTACATAGCAAGTTGGTTGAAGCTGAGAATTTGTTCAGAAATGCTCAATATGAACTTTCACTTGAACAGGCTGCACATGCACTAGAAGAAATTGAGCCTGGGGCTTTGAAAAAAGTGGAAGCACATCAAACATTAACGGTTTCATAAATAAGACTGCCTAATTATTAGTCAGTCTTGTTTTTTCGTTTATTTTATAGATAAGGCAGGGAAGCAAATGATATATTTAGATAACAGTGCTACAACTAAACCAGATGATACTGTCATTGAAAGTTTCAAAAAGGTGTCACAACAATATTTCGCCAATCCGTCTTCTATTCATAAGGCTGGAGCCGATGTAGAAAAACTGCAAACAGCGGCCCGTAATCAGGCTGCTCAATTACTTGATGTAAAGCCTAAAGAAATCATTTTTACATCAGGAGGCACAGAAGGAAATAATCTAGCCATTAAAGGAACTGCATTACAATATCAACAAAGAGGGAAACATATCATAACGACAGAAATTGAACATGCCTCTGTATATGAAACGGTTAAATCACTTGAACAGTTTGGATTTGAAGTTACATTATTACCTGTAGATCAAGATGGTCATGTTAAACTTGAAGATCTTAAAAAATCTATACGGGATGATACTATACTTGTTTCTGTTATGTGTGTTAATAATGAAATTGGTACGGTTCAACCTATTAAAGAGATCGGAAAGCTGCTTAGGAATTACCCTAAGATAGCATTCCATGTTGATGCTGTACAGGCAATTGGAAAAGTGGCAATTGACATACAGAATTCATTTATTGATTTATGTACCTTATCAGGGCATAAAATTAATGGTTTGAAAGGAACCGGTATTTTATACAAAAATAAAAATAAACAGTTATTTCCACTTTTGCATGGTGGTAATCAAGAATATGGAATACGTTCAGGAACGGAAAACGTTGCCGGTAATGTTTCTTTAGTACGAGCATTGAGATTAACTAAATCAAAGGAAAAAGAAAATCAAGTAATATTCAACGAGTTAAATAAACAGTTAAGAGAAGGTTTGAAAGAGATTCCTGGAATTAACATTAATTCCCCTTTGAATGCCGCGAAACATATCATGCATATTTCTGCTAACGGATTAAAACCAGAAACAGTTATTCATGACTTGTTTGAAAAGGGCTTTGTTATTTCAACGCAATCGGCTTGTTCCTCCAAAGCTTCGGATAAAAGCCGTGTCCTTATTGCTTGTGGGAAGTCAGATGAAATAGCTACATCTGGATTAAGAATTAGTTTATCTCATACGACGACAACGGAGGAAATAAACAACTTTATAGATGCATTATCTGATACAATAAATACACTTAGACAATTATTAGAGGTTGATAAACATGGAATATGATCACATATTAATACGTTACGGAGAACTTGCACTCAAAGGGAAGAACATGAAAAACTTTATCGGACAATTGCGCAGAAATCTACAATCTGTATTAAAATCATTTACAAATATAAAAATCAAACGATCCCAAGGAAGAATGTATATTCTTTTAAATGGAGAAGATCCTGAGCCAATCATAGCTGAATGCCAAAAGGTTTTTGGGATTTATAGTTTGAGTTTGGCTATTAAAGTAGACAATAATGAAACATCGATTAAGGAAGGGGCTCTTTTTGCTCTTTCCACACAACACCATGCGCACACTTTTAAAGTAGCAGTAAGACGAGTAGACAAATCGTTTCCAACAGGTTCTCAAGAGATGAACCAAATACTCGGAGGCTATTTATTAAAACATACGGAAAATCTTACAGTTGATGTACACCATCCGGATACAGAGATTAAAGTGGAAATAAGAAACGAAGGTACATTTATTACAGCAGCTGTGTATCAAGGAGCAGGAGGTCTGCCGGTTGGAACCGCTGGGAAATCTTTATTGATGCTATCAGGAGGTATTGACAGTCCTGTTGCAGGATATCTAATGATGAAACGTGGTGTACAACTGGAAATGATTCATTTTCACTCTCCACCATTTACAAGTGAACGTGCGAAACAAAAAGTAATGGAACTAACAGAAGTTTTAACAAACTTTGGCGGTTCTATTCGTGTTCATCTTGTTCCCTTTACAGCTTTACAACAAGAGATATTTAGAACTATACCAGAACGTTATGCAATGACTGTAATGCGCCGTGTAATGCTACAAATCAGTGAAAAGGTTTGTGCGAGAGAAAATATAAAAGCAATGGTTACTGGCGAAAGTCTTGGACAAGTAGCAAGCCAAACATTAGGAAGTATGAATGTTATTAATGAAGTAACAAATTATCCTGTACTACGGCCATTAGTATCTTTTGATAAGGAAGATATTATTCGTTATTCTCGTCAAATTGGAACATATGATATTTCTATTCGACCATATGAAGATTGTTGTACAGTATTTGTACCAAAATCGCCTGCTACCAATCCTACTCGCAGTGTAATTCATCAATGTGAATTAAAAGCAGATTTTCAACCATTAATAACTGAAGCGATAGAAGATATTGAGATCATAACTATTGAACAAAAATCATCCACCCAAACAGGAGAAGATTTTACGGATTTATTATAAGTTTGCAGTAGCTTTTGGAATTTTAATACTGTAACTTGAAAAAATTGTCCTAAACTAACAACATATACCAGTTGTTAAACATGCATGATTGTTTTCTTTGTGTACATGCTAAATGGTACCAAGGAGGTGAATCATCATGGCAAACAGTAATAATTCAAATCAGTTGGTCGTTCCTGGTGCACAACAAGCGATAGATCAAATGAAAACAGAAGTCGCTTCGGAATTTGGTGTACAACTTGGTCCGGATACGACATCACGTGGGAACGGTTCAGTAGGTGGAGAAATCACTAAAAGACTAGTTCACATGGCACAACAACAAATGGGTGGAAGCGGACAATAACTAAAAACAAAAAGGGTTAATCTTATCTTTATATAGATGGGATTAGCCCTTTTCTATGTCGTAAAAGTATTTTCACTACTTTACATTATGAAATAAGTAACGTATAATCATATTAATCCAAGTAAATAGGTGGGTTAAGTAAGGATGGTATAAACAGCTAATTTACCATTTGCAAAATAGAGGGAGGTTTGTATACATGCAATCATTGCAAGTTATTTTTATTATAGGTGTTTTTTTATTAATTACTTATGGATTATTCAAAATGCAAAAGCGTCATGTGTCATTCGGAAAACGAGTGCTTCTTGCCTTAGTAGTTGGTATTATATTTGGAGTAGTAATTCAGTCGATATATGGTACAGAAGGTTATGTAGTAGAAAATGCGATGGACTGGATTAGTATTGTCGCTGACGGATTTGTATCGTTATTACAAGTGCTTATCATTCCAATTGTATTCATCGCTATCTTACGCGCTTTCACAAATTCTAAATTTACCGAAGGATTTGGGAAGATTGGCGGTTTGTCTATTGGATTTTTAGTCGGAACTGTTATTATCGCAGGTGCGATTGGAGTTCTATCTGCTGGTGTTTTTCAATTAGATGGAATGGAACTAACCGAGACTCAAGAGGAAACAGAAGCTATTGCCAATATGGAAGAAAGTGCTGGGGAAGTGGAAGATGAATCCATTCCTAGTATGATTGTATCAATGATTCCAAGTAATATTTTTGAAGACTTGTCACAATCGAGAGATACTTCCGTTATTTCTGTTGTCATATTTTCAATTATAACTGGGATTGCCTTTATGGGAGTAAAAAGAAAACAACCTGACCAAGCTGAAAAATTTGCTTCTGGAGTAGAAGCTGTTTTTTCAATTGTCATGCGTGTAGTTACTTTAATTCTTCGCTTAACGCCATACGGAATTCTGGGTCTAATGACAATTAAAGCAGCGACTAGTGAAGTTTCTACATTTATAGATTTAGGTATCTTTATTATTGCATCTTATGCAGCCATTTTAGCAATGTTTATCGTGCATATGCTTTTAATACGGTTTGCTGGATTAAACCCTTTTACTTATATTAAAAAATCAATGCCACCAATAATTTTTGGTTTTTCATCCAGATCGAGTGCTGGTACGCTACCTTTAACAATTGAGACACAAAAGAAAGGTTTAGGTGTACCGGAAGGAATAGCTGATATTGCAGGAGCATTTAGTGTTACAATCGGTCAAAATGGATGTGCAGGGATTTATCCTGCTATGCTAGCTGTAATGGTCGCTCCAACGGTTGGAATCGATCCATTTACACCATCCTTCATCTTTACATTGTTAATTGTGGTTGCAATTGGATCTTTTGGTGTTGCAGGTGTTGGTGGAGGAGCCACGTTTGCTTCCCTAATTGTATTATCCGTATTAAATCTTCCGGTAGCTATTGTTGGTTTATTAATTTCAATTGAACCACTTATAGATATGGCTCGTACAGCATTGAATGTAAGTGGAGGATTAACCACCGGTGTTTTGACAGCGAGAGTAACTAAAAGTCTTGATAAAGACATTTATGATGATAAAAACAGTGTGCTTGATTCAACTGAACAAAATGTTATTTAATGATATATGCCGTAATGATAGAGTATTTTAATCATTACGGTTTTTGTGAAATAAGAAGAATTAGAATATAACAGCAAATTAATGGACATTGTCTTTGAGCTATCTCATAATGAAAGTAAGACTATAAGGAAAGGTTGATGCTAAGTGGTACAAGTAACATTTAATAACGATCCTGTAACGCTTGAGGGTACAGAGGTCAAAGTAGGAGATGTAGCACCAGACTTTACAGTATTAGCAAATGATCTATCCGAGAAATCCCTAAAAGACTATGAGGGAAAAGTGAAGCTTATCGCGACTGTTCCTTCTGTTGATACGGGAGTGTGTTCAGAAGAAACCCATCGTTTCAATAAAGAGGCGGATAAGCTTGATAACGTACAAGTACTTACAATCAGTATGGATCTTCCGTTTGCGCAAGGGCGATGGTGCGCGGCAGAAGGTGTGAAGAATCTTGATTTATTATCAGATCACCGTGATGCAGACTTTGGGAAAAAGTACGGTACCTTAATTAAGGAATTACGTCTGAATACACGCGCAGTGTTTGTAGTTGATGCTGATAATAAGGTACAATATGTTGAATATGTGTCAGAGGTAACAAATCACCCTGATTATGATGCAGCACTTGAAGCCGCAAAAAAGGCTTAAATTAAAATGAAAAGAGGGTTCAAGCATTTAAATGTTTGGACCTCTTTTTTCTCGCAATGTGACAAAATGAATCTTTAATTTGTAATGTATGATTGTAAAAGGAGAGAAGGGTTAAAGAACCAGCATAACCCGTAAATATGAATGAAGAGAATATGTTAAAACTATATGAAACACTTGATGAAGCGGTACAAACACTTCAGAAAGAAATAAGTGAGCCTTATTTAGACAGTCTTGGAAACAGTATGGAAATGCTGTTTTTTAATGATATTCAACAAGAATTATCACCAACTATTAAAAGTGAAGTCCGTCAAGTATTAGAAAAGATACACTTAGATGATTATTCTAATGAAGAAATTCGTAGAGCAATACAACTTATTATTTTAAAAGGAATGCAGAAGTCAACACAGCATCAACATGTCATTACCCCAGATACAATTGCATTATTTATTGGGTATTTGGCAGATAAATTATTTGCAGATAAAAAAGATTTAAGAATTTTTGACCCAGTGAGTGGGACAGGAAATCTGATTTTAACGGTTATGGATTATTTGAAACAGACAGAAGCTGCTTATGCATGTGAAATTGATCAAACATTAATTCGCATTTCGGTTATGTATGCTAATTTCATGCAAAGTCAAATAGAATTTTTTCATCAAGATAGTTTACAACCATTTTTATTGGATCCGGTCGATTTAGTAGTTGCTGATTTGCCAGTCGGATATTATCCAGATGATGAACAAGCAAGAAAGTATGAATTAAAAGCGTCAGAAGGACATTCTTATGCGCATTATTTACTGATTGAACAGAGCTTACATTATACGAAACCAAGCGGATTTTTAATTATGCTTATACCTGAAACATTATTTTCAGATGAAAAAAGTACGGCACTACATACGTTTTTTCATAAACATGCCCATATCATCGGGCTTATTCAATTAGACGAGGCAACCTTTAAAGCAAAACAACATAGAAAAAGTATTCTTATCTTACAGAAAAAAGGTAATGAAACGAATGACGTGAAACAACCGCTGCTAGCTAAATTACCTTCATTTAAAAATACAAATGCAATGCAAGATATTATGGTGAAAATAAATGATTGGTTTAAAAATGCGGATATTTAGTCGTTAGGGGGCTTGAACAACATGAAAAAGATCATGTCTATAAATGCTGGCAGTTCTTCTTTAAAATTCAAGTTATTTGCAATGCCTGAAGAACAAGTCCTAGCTAAAGGGATTGTAGAGAGAATTGGCCATAAAAATGCCGTGTTTCATATGACTGCAGATGAGAAAGATATACAGTTCGAACTTCCTGTAAGTGGACATAGAGCTGCTGTTGGATTACTACTTGATCAGTTAATGGAGCAACATATTATTCAAAGTTATCAAGCCATTGATGCAGTCGGACATAGAGTTGCTCATGGTGGAGAGTATTTTAAAGAATCAGTTCTGATTGATCAAAGTGTCCTTGAAAAAATAGATAGCCTTTCTGAGCTAGCTCCATTACATAATCCGGCAAATTTAGTCGGTATTATTGCTTTTCAAGAGTATTTACCAGACAAGCCAATGATTGCTGTTTTTGATACAGCCTTCCATCAAACAATGCCTGAAAAATCCTATTTATATAGTCTTCCATATAAATATTATGAAGAATACGGTATAAGAAAGTATGGGTTTCATGGTACGTCACATAAATATGTTGCAGGTAAAGCGGCTGAAATTATGCATAAACCACTCGAAGATTTACGTTTAATCACTTGTCATCTTGGCAACGGGGTAAGTGTTACAGCGATTGAAAAGGGAAAGTCTATTGATACAACAATGGGATTTACACCACTAGCCGGGGTTACAATGGGAACAAGATCTGGAGATATCGACCCAGCAATTATACCTTATGTTATGCGTAAGACAGGAAAAGAAGCAACAGAAATTATTGAAATTTTGAACGAGAAGAGTGGGATGCTCGCGTTATCAGGTATTTCTAATGACTTACGTGATATTGAAAAAGTCGTAAAATCAAATAAGCGGGCCGAATTAGCACTGGATATTTTTGCAGATCAGATACATGAATATATTGGTTCGTATGCAGCTAAAATGGCAGGAGTAGACGCCATTATTTTCACTGCAGGCGTAGGAGAAAATAGTAAGATTATTCGCGCCAAAATATTAAAAGGCTTGGAATTTATGGGCGTGTACTGGGATCCTTTATTGAATGAAAGGGCAAAAGGAGAGGCTACCCTTACTTATCCACATTCACCGGTAAAGGTAATGGTCGTGCCAACGGATGAAGAATTAATGATTGCTAGAGATATGATGCGGATTGGTTTTTCAGAAGAAAATAAATAGGAGGGGGGATTCTGATGCACCATATACCACATAAAGAAATTCGATGTCTTGTGGTTACTGTCAGTGATACCCGAACGGTGGAGACGGACAAAAGTGGATTGTATATTAGTGATATTTTAAAAGAAAATGGTCATAAGATAGTGAATCATGTGATTGTTCCGGATGATAACAAAAAAATAGCCGATGCTTTAGATACAGCTATTGCTGATGAACGGGTAGATGCTGTAATGATGAGTGGTGGAACAGGTATTTCCGAACGAGATATAACGATTGAAGTAGTAGAAAAGTATATTCGCAAAAGTATTCCAGGGTTTGGAGAACTGTTTCGTATGCTGAGCTATACAGAAGATATAGGTTCAACAGCAATTATGTCACGAGCAACAGCAGGTGTCATGGATCAAAATAAAGTAGTCTTTTCTATGCCGGGTTCATCAGGAGCTGTCAAACTCGCGATGCAAAAACTAATTGTTCCAGAGCTTGCTCATATTCATCATGAATTATATAAACATTTAACGAAATAGAAATAAGAAAGTACAGAAAAAAACCGTTGCTTCACTAAATGAAACAACGGTTTTAGTATATTTTATCTAACAATTAAGACATCAGACTTAGCGTAACGTGCAACACTTTCTGACACACTACCAATCAGGAATCTTTCAACAGCATTTAAACCTGTTGCACCAACAATAATTAGATCAGCATCATAATCAGGTGCAATCTCTTTTGCTATCGCAACTTTCGGAGAGCCATATTTAATTGTATGTTCGATACTTGTAACTCCTGCTTCTTTCGCATCTTCTACATATTCATTTAGTAATTCTTTTGCAAAATTCTCAGCACGTTCTGATAGTGATTTGTCGTATGCTTCAGCCGTTGCAAAAGTTCTAGTATCAACTACATGCGTTAAAATAAGTGTAGCATTATTTCTTTTGGCAATTTCTACTGCTTTTTGAAATGCTTTTTTGGATGCTTTTGAACCATCTACAGCGTTAACAATTCTTTTGTATTCAAAGTCCATAGTAGTTCCTCCTTTGTTTTTAACTCTACTATTACTATACCCGATTTATTACAGTTGTGAAACTAAAATTAGAAATGTTAAAAAATATTCATAATCATAAGATTCAGATATCGATACGATTACAATTTCAGAAATAACATGCAAATTGCAAATCTATTTGATAAAATAAGGATAGTTTAATTTTTGTATATAAAAAAAGAGGTGTCTATTTGTGAAAATTGGAATACCGAAAGAGATATTAAACAGTGAAAACAGAGTAGCTTTGACCCCTTCTGGTGTTTATTCCCTTACAAATGCTGGTCATGAAGTATCAGTGGAGACGAATGCCGGTGTTGGAGCGGGTTTTTTGGATAATGCTTACGAAGAAGTAGGGGCCAAAATTGTTCAAACGAATAAAGAAGCTTGGAATAACGAAATGATCATGAAAGTGAAAGAACCACAAAAAGAAGAGTTTGAATTTTTGCATGAAGGGCAAATATTATTTACATACCTTCATTTAGCTTCGCATCCAGAATTAACAGAAACATTAATGAAAAAGAAAACAACTGCTATTGCATATGAAACAGTTCAATTACAGGATAATTCTTTGCCACTTTTAACACCGATGAGTGAAGTAGCGGGATTTATGTCTACACAAATTGGTGCACAGTATTTAGAGAAAATAAATGGCGGTCAAGGAGTTCTTTTAGGTGGAATTACCGGAGTTAAACCTGGACATGTTGTTATTATTGGTGGTGGTGTAGTCGGTACGAATGCCGCAAAACAGGCAATAGGTTTAGGTGCTAATGTTACTATATTTGATTTAAATCCAGTCCGTTTAAAGCAGTTAACTGAAATGTTTGCAAATAACGCAAATGTGTTGATGTCTAATCCAATGGAAATTGCGGAAGCAATCAAAGATGCTGATTTAGCAATTGGTTCAGTACTCATTCCAGGGGCTAAGGCACCAGTATTAGTTTCAGATGAAATGGTGAGATCTATGAAACCTGGTGCTGTAATTGTTGATGTAGCGATTGACCAGGGAGGGAATTTTGAAACGAGCGATAGGATTATGACACATGACAACCCTGTCTATGAGAAACATGAGGTATTACATTACACAGTTACTAATATTCCGGGAGCAGTTCCACAAACAGCTACAAAAGGGTTGACAAATGCTACAGTCCCATATGCTCTTCAACTAGCAAATAAAGACATAAATACAGCTTTAACCAATCCCGCATTGAAAAAGGGAGTTAATACTTATGGAGGTCATGTAACAAACAAAGGTGTTGCAGAAGCTTTAAACTTATCATTTAAAGATTTATCTGAGATAATTTAACAAGGTAATCACATATTTGGAGGAGAGATAAAAATGAAAATATCGTATCATGGACAATCAGCAGTTTATGTACAAACAGATTCACATCACATTTTAATCGATCCATTTATTACAGGTAATGGCCTATCTGATCTTGATCCGGAGACAGTGGAAGCTGATGTGATTATTTTAACACATGGACATGGGGACCATCTTGGAGATACGGAGGCAATCGCAAAACGTACCGGCGCAAAAGTTATTGCAATTAATGAACTTGCGATTTATCTTGGGGAAAAAGGTCTTGATACCCATGGCATGAATGTTGGTGGTGGTTATTCCTTTGATTTTGGTCATGTAAAATATACACAAGCATTTCATAGTTCGGCTTTTATCGAAGACAACGGAAATATCGTATATACAGGCATGCCTGCTGGTGTTATTTTAACAATTGACGGCAAAACAATTTATCATTTAGGAGACACGGCTCTTTTTGGTGATTTGAAAATGTATGGGGAACAGTATGATTTTGATTTGGCATTTGTACCTATTGGTGATAATTTCACGATGGGCCCTGACGATGCACTCCTTGCATCTGAATGGATTCAAGCGAAAAAAGTTGTCCCAGTTCATTATAATACATTCCCTGTTATTGAACAGGATCCCGACAAATTTGCAGCAGCAGTGAAGCCAGGAAAAGGAGTCCCACTCAAAGTTGGTGAATCGATAGAATTATAA
>DATGUH010000107.1:0-25716 GCA_035301445.1 Pseudogracilibacillus sp.
AAATCTTCTTTGTTAATAAATTCACCTTGTGACAATATAATCGGATATATGGACATAGAATCGTCTCTCCTCTCAATCATAATTGTATAACGAATCAAGTTTTGAATCAATTGCAAGAATTGTTTAAGAAAAGGAATATCATATCGGTTTCGTATGTGAGTGATCTGTGCCCGCTAAAAAGCATCCGCCTGCAGTGAAAGCCATTCTCAAGCAGATATAATGTTCGGACTTTATATCCTGTTATTGACTTATGAAATGGACTCACATTACTATTATTTTTGAAACAACAAAAAACAGCTACATTGACTGCAGCTGTTTTACACGTTTAATTTATAAGCATTAGAGCATTTACATTAGACAGCAATTGCTATCCTCTTTTAGCACCTCTTCCACCTCTTCTGGATTCCGTGTGCTTCTTTAATGAGGCTAAACGGTCTTCAGAATCTTTTAAGAAACGGTTCATCTTAGATTCAAAGTTCTCCGTCCGTTCCTTGGTATTTCTTTGGCGCACTGGTCTATCTTTCGCTTTTTTAATGGAAAGACCAATTTTCCCATCATCTTCAACGTTAATCACTTTTACTTTGATTTCATCACCGACAGTTAAATGTTCATTGATATCTTTTACATACGTGTCAGCGACCTCACTGATATGGACAAGACCAGTCTTGCCTTTCTCTAATTCTACAAATGCACCAAAGTTAGTGATTCCCGTCACCTTACCTTGCAATTTGCTGCCTACTTCAATTGACATAAATCAAATGCTCCTCCTTGACTTTTTTAAAAGGGTACTTCAGTTTAAGTATACGAACGATTCTCTATTATGTCAATAAGTGCGCTCATCTTGGTCATCCATTTGAAAAATCAGTTCGCCATCTTTGGATAAAAAGTAATTGGTACGTGCAATATCCAATATGTATTCTTCATCATTCAATAAGTCAATTTCCTCTTGCAAATTATCTTGCTGCTGATTAACGCTTGTCCATTCTTCGTTCAGTTCTTCATAATTGGACTGTAATTCAGCCTCTACAGATCTTTGCTTTAAGTGGAAAGTTATCATGACACCAAATAGAACCATGAATGCAGTACCAACTATTATTAGCCTCTGCATTAAGTGCCGTTTACGACGAAGTGCTCTTTGATGTTGTATTTCCTGTTGTTGCCTGTAGGACGAACGAATATTTGTGACTGGCCTCTCTGGTCTAGCCATGTACTCTACCTCCACTTCTGGATAAATTTTTTTACATTTTTTAAGTGTTTATTTATCATTGTACTACAAATGATATACATTTGGGAAGCTTTTTTCAAGAAAACATCCGGTAACAGCCATTTTACACATTGAAGCAACCATCGAAATGGGTAAGACAATAGACGTATGATGAAAACAATCAGGCCGCTTAGTAGTTTGAATAAAAAGGTTAATAAGGCCCATACAGGCTGAATTAACATGGTTTGCACTACGGCGAACACCTGTCTGAAGAATGCTTTTATTAGTCGAATACTTCCTTCTAAAACTTTTTGATAGCCCCTCTGGAAAATAACGACATACATACTATACCCCAATAAACATGCCAGGAAAACATAAATTCTTAATTCTCCTTCATTTACTTTGAATAGGATATAAAATAATACAGCCGTTTGTATGAACCAAAATCCTAATTCTAATACGTATAAAAACAACCAGTTTTTGCGCAAGCCCCGTGTCAGGCGACGATACGTTTCAAATGCAAACCCTAGATATACACCACCTGCAATCATTGTTAGCATAGTGATTAGTTGCACATGCAAAGTCATCGGAATAATTTGCTAAATAGACTTTTAGCTTTTTCCTCACGCTGTTCATCAATATAGGTAAGTTCATAAACTTTTCCGCTTATATGCACGATACCATCTTCAACATTCAAATTTTGCAACTGCAAATTATTACCGCGTACGATGAGATAGCCCATTGTCGTTTCCATAAGAAATTCTTCACTATCAAAGCTATCTAACTCTTTTACACCATTAATCTCTAAATCCTTACGATTATTTACTTTTACCTCATGTTCTGGCTTTGTTTCAATGGTACTGTCTAATTGATTAAAATTCATGTTCTTCACCCCTTCTTTCTAATCATATGAAAAAAGGGACAAGTATAGAACTATTCTTCTACGTTGATTTTTTCTTCTTTTACAACTTCATATAAATCTGTCGCTGTTTCCTTTTTTACATGCTCTTTCAAACGAAGCACTTTAATGGTCAACTTTTTCTGTGCGAAACGGATATCTAACAAATCCCCTTCCGCAAGGGTAGCTGATGCTTTTGCAGGTGTCCCATTCACGCTAATACGACCTTCTCCTGCAATTTGTTTTGCTAAAGGACGGCGCTTAATAATTCGGGATACTTTCAAAAATTTATCCAACCTCATAGTTTATATCATTCCTTTTCTTTTGCATCATTCCAAAGTGTATTTAATTCCTTAAAAGTCATTTTGCTTAATGATTTGCCTTTATTTGAAACGGACTCTTCCATATAAGAAAATCTTTCATAAAACTTTTTATTTGTCCTGTTTAATGCTATTTCTGGTTGAATACCTTCATGTCTGGCGATATTGGCTAGTACAAAAAGGATATCACCAAATTCAACTTCCGCTTCGTGTTCTAAACCATTCTCCAATGCTTCTATAAATTCCTGCTTCTCTTCTGAAAATTTATCCCATAGCTCCTGCTTATTTTCCCAATCAAAACCGATTTTAGCTGTTTTTCTTTGTATAGATTCTGCAACTTCTAAAGCAGGGGAAAGCCAATTTATATTTTCCAATAGAGAATGGTGTTCAACGCTTTGTTTCTCTTCTGCTTTTAGTTCGTCCCATGTCTTTTCCTTTTCATTATTTCCAAACACATGAGGATGTCGATGAATCATTTTTCTCGTAATTCTTTGGATCACATCATCAACAGAAAAATAACCGTCATCCTCACCAATTTGACTATGTAGCATGACTTGCAATAACACATCGCCAAGCTCTTCTATAATTGCTTCATCATCTTCTATTTCTATTGCTTCCAATAATTCATATGTTTCTTCTAATAAATATTTTCTCAAAGACATATGTGTTTGTTTTTTATCCCAAGGACAGCCGCCGGGCCCTCTTAATGTATGAATGATGTGACGTAACTGTCGGAAAGAATGCAGCATTAAATCATCCGGAACAGGTGGCACATAAACACTTGTTAAATTACTAATTCCCTCTAGTCGATCTAATTGTTCAAGAGGTATGTTTGTCTTTATTTCATTTGCTGTACCTGCTGCTTCTACTATCGTAATCTCATAATCTGCCGGCAAATCTTCCAATAATGTCAACTTCACTTCTGAAGCAGTAAAAGCATCGTATACTTGGCAGAAAATCATATGTTGCTGATAAGATATTTCACTTCTATCAAAAGCATTCGCATCCATAAACTGAAGCCCTTCAATTGGATCAATCTGCAAAGTCGTAAACATAGCGTCCAAATAGCTTTGTCCACCTGAGATATTTATTTTTGTTGATTTATTCGCTAATAAAAGTTGAACCGTTTTCTCTGCCAACATCGGATGACCAGGTACCGTATAAATAATCGGCTCCTTTTTTGCAATTTCGAGTAAATTTTTAACGATTGTTTTATATACAGAGTCAAAGTCTTCGTTCGCCTCATATATATGGTCAAAGCTTTGAAACCGAACCCCCTCTTCTATGAGTTCTTCTATAACAGGGTGATCTAACGTTCGTGTATAGATAACTTTTTCCGTCTGTTTCAATGTCCGATAAACTCCGAGTGGCAGTTGCTCCATATCACCCGATCCTAACCCAACGATTTCAATATTTGCTTGCATACTTAACCTCTTTTCTCTTGATTCATCCACTCAGAAACAGCTATCAATTTATATCCGAATGGTAAAGACTTCAATTGTTGATTAGAAAACACTTTTAACTTTATTAATATAACTAAATAGATGATAGCCCCACTCATAGCAACCCCCATGACAAACAAAAGCAACCCAGTTCGAGATAAGGATTCTGTCGGCACTATCCCTTGCAATAATAATACAAATCCAGTCATCATACTTGATGCGACCGTAAAGGATACAATATGCTTACGCGAAAACCAATTCAGTCCTTGAACTTTTCTATGTAATAGTGAGAGCAGCGTTCCTAATAAAAAACATAGACTGATAACTGTCCCCATTGCACTACCAATCAAATGAAATGGTGGTATAAACATCCAGTTAAATAACCACTTCACAGCTACAGCCAATATGATACAGCAGGCTACTAGATAGACATATCCCATGTTTTGCAAAATCGAGGCTACAGTTATCAATAATGCCGTTAATACAACTGCTAACATCAATATTCGTAGACTCATCGTCCCATCTGCCGTTTTAAATAACAACCGATTCACTTCTGGCATAAGTAATATTAGCCCAAGAGCTGCTGCTCCTGCAAGATAGAAGCCGAACTGTAACCCTTCTCGAATGGTTTGTGCATTGTCTTTTGTCCCATGTACAACAGATGGCACAAGAGCTAGAGCAAAAGATGAACCAATAACCGCGCCAAATTGAATGAGCGGCTGTCCACGATCAAATATTCCTTTCGATTCCATTGCCACTTGTTCATTCACACCTGCACTTACTAAGCCAGGAACAATCGTTAACATATCTATCACTTGCAAGAGTAATAAAATAAAATGGCCCATTGCCGCTATTATTCCTACCGAAAAACAAGTACGAATATAGTATCCCCAAGGAATATCGGAGACCTTTTCTTGAATCACTGTCTTCTCTTTTCGATTAAGAAAAAATCCCCAACCGAAAATAGCAAGTATCATACCAGTTATGGTTGCAAGTACTCCAGCCTGTCCAATAGTATAAACGTCAAAACGGCTTGTATAGATACAATAAGCACTTACTATAATGATACTTACACGTACAATTTGTTCCACTACTTGGGAGACAGCAGTTGGCAACATTCGCCCATTACCTTGATAAAAACCGCGTAATGCTGACAAAAATGGTATCACCAAAAAAAGACCTGCAGCCATTTTATATGTATTCACAAGCTTTAAATCATCAGCCCAATTTGCTAAAACAGGAGCAATACTATAAAGAATAATGGCAAATATTATATTTAATCCAAATAAAATCAATACAACTGGTAAATAAAATTGTTGAATGGTATTAGAAAGCCCAAGTTTTTTTCTCTCAGCAGTAAGTTTACTAACTGCTTGCGGAAATCCATATAAAGCCAAAATCATCCCAATCCCAATTAACGGATAGACTTGTTGGTAAATATAATACCCCATATCACCCGTTAGGTTTTGTAAAGGAATCCGGTAAGTCGCACTTAATATTTTACCAACGATACCAGCGACCGTAAGTAATAAGGCACCTTGCATTATATCGTTTGTTTTCTCTCTTTTCTCCATTCTGTATTCCTTCCTACTCTTATGCCTTAGAACCCTATATCATTAGCATCAGTATAACATATTTTTGCAGCAGCAATCCCTATAATAAAATCCCCCTTAAACAAAGACATGTGTTGACTGTCTGCTTAAGAGGGATTCATATTGTTTTTTTATTTCATTCCATTTGTTTGCCTAGAAATCCAGCTGCCGTTTCTGCCACTTTTTCTTCCGCTTTTGTCAAGGTCTCTTTTTCCCGAGCAGCGATAACAACAGCGCCAATAGGATCACCATTTGCAATAATCACACTGATGACATACCCATTTAATTCCTCATCTCTACCTCGTATAATTTCAATCTGTGCTTGTTCTTCCTCAAGTTTATGTTCACGATTTTCTATGGCATCTTCAATATCTGTTCCAATATTCTTATGCAAATAGTCCTTTTTAGAATCACCACTAAGTGCAATGACTTCGTCGCGATCGCAAATAAAAACTGGGAATTGAATGGAGTCATATAGTGCATCAGCATATTCTTCTGCAAAATGACTTAATTCATTAATTGGTGAATATTTCTTTAGGATTACTTCCCCTTCTCTTGCTACGAATATTTCCAGTGGATCACCTTCACGGATTCGTAATGTTCTTCTAATTTCTTTCGGAACTACTACCCTTCCTAAATCGTCAATACGACGTACTATTCCAGTTGCTTTCATAGTCTAAAACCTCACATTCTGCATGACTTTATAAATGATTAGTTTTAGTATGATGTTTTAACGAAAAATTATACATTTGTGTATTGAAAAGGAAATAATTCATCCAGTTGGGTCAAATTCAAAGTTCAATAATAGGATGTAAAATCCGAGCACTAATATCTGCTTAAGAATGGCTTTCACTATAGGCAGATTTATTCTAAGCTTCTTTTAAGGTTTCTTGATTCACATCTTTCAAGCCTTCTAGACATTTGCCAACTAAACGATAACGTTCCTCACGGCTTTCTTTTGAAAATTTAAAAGTGATTTTCAACTGGTCATTTGTCGTACCCAGCTGAACATTGCGGCCAAATTCATTGACCAATTCAAATAGTTTACTGCCATCAATTTGTTGACTACGCTCAGACTCCACTAAGCATTCTATTCGAGACTTTGATTCCTTGATTTGCTCTACTCGTTCCCTTTTCGCTAAGATTTTCAAAGATGTCACACTGAACAACTCATCTACTTCGTTCGGATAATCGCCGAATCGGTCCACCAACTCTTCCTCGAGATCATCCATTTCCTCTTGTGACTCCAGGCTTTGGAAACGTTTATACATATCAATTTTTTGTTTCTCATCAAAAATATATGTCTCTGGAATATAGGCATCAACAGATAAAAGCAACTCTGGATTGAAAGGCTGTACCGCTTTTGTCGGCTTCCCAAGTTTGCGCGAATCGATTGCTTCTTTTAGCATTTGTGAATACAAATCAAATCCTACAGAATCGATAAAGCCGTGTTGTTCCTTCCCTAGTAAGTTGCCAGCACCACGAATAGATAAATCACGCATCGCAATTTTAAATCCAGAACCAAGCTCGGTAAATTCTTTAATCGCCTGTAACCTTTTTTCGGAGACTTCTGTTAAAATTTTATCTTTTTGATACGTGAAATAAGCATACGCAATTCTATTTGACCGACCAACACGACCACGTATTTGATACAATTGACTAAGCCCCATATGATCTGCATTATAAACAATCAACGTATTCACGTTAGGGATGTCGACACCTGTTTCAATGATGGACGTACTAACAAGCACATCACTCTCATTTTCTAAAAAGCCTAGCATAACACTTTCTAACTCTGTTTCATTCATTCTTCCATGTGCAATAGAAACCCGTGCACTATCAACTAACTCTTCTATTTCACGTGCAACTTTTTCAATTTCATCAATTCGATTATATAATAAGAAAACTTGTCCTCCCCGGGCAATTTCTCTTTCAATTGCCTCCCTAACAAAAGCAAGATTATGTTCAATCACATAAGTTTGTACAGGGAAACGATTTTCTGGTGGTGTTTCGATCACGGATAAATCACGAATACCTAACATG
Source organism: Pseudogracilibacillus sp. (assembly GCA_035301445.1). GTDB lineage: Bacteria > Bacillota > Bacilli > Bacillales > Amphibacillaceae > Pseudogracilibacillus. Next base: position 7,500 of record DATGUH010000107.1, read on the forward strand.
GACATATGTAGTGTTCGTGGAATTGGAGTAGCTGTTAGTGTGAGCACATCCACATTTGCTTTAATTTGTTTAATACGTTCCTTATGTTTTACACCGAAACGTTGCTCTTCATCAACTACTAATAATCCGAGATCTTTATACTTCACATCTTTTGATAAAAGTCGATGGGTTCCAATAACAATGTCAACAGTACCCGCCTTTAAACCAGCAATAGTTTCATTTTGTTGTTTACGAGTTCGAAATCTACTCATTAGCTCTATATTTAACGGAAAATCTTGAAAACGTTCCAACATCGTCTGGAAATGCTGCTGTGCTAAAATAGTTGTTGGTACAAGTATGGCTGCTTGCTTTCCTTCAATAACAGCTTTAAAAATAGCCCTAATAGCTACTTCGGTTTTACCATACCCAACATCTCCACAAAGCAGTCGATCCATTGGTCTTTCTTTTTCCATATCTTCTTTTATTTCTTTAATACATCTAATTTGATCGGCTGTTTCTTGATATGGAAAGGCTACTTCAAACTCTTCTTGCAGTTCAGTATCTCGCTCAAAAGCGTATCCTTTTTGCGCTTCTCTCTCTGCATATAGCTTAATCAATTCATCCGCAATATCCTCAACAGAAGACTGGACTTTACGTTTTACTTTCGTCCATTCAGTACCACCTAATTTATACAGTCGTGGCTCCTTACCCTCTGACCCAACGAATTTTTGCACCAAATCAATTTGATCTATTGGCACATATAATTTATCATCACCGGAGTAATTAATTAATAAAAAGTCCTTATGCATTTGATTTACTTTTAATGTTTCTATACCAGTATAACGTCCTATACCATGATTACGGTGCACTACATAGTCACCAATTTTTAATTCTTGATAGTTTTTTATTCGTTCTGCATTGGACATAGTTTGTGTTTTGCGAGTAGGTTTTTGTTTCTTTTTGAAAAGCTCCTGCTCTGTCACAATAGCCAAACGATATATTGGCATTTCGACACCACTACCAATATTTCCAATGGTGATGACGGGTAATCCTGGTGGTGGAGGTGTGTCTTCTCGATGAATCGGAATATGCATATTATAGTCTTCTAGGATTTGTTGAACTTTTTGTGCACGTTCCTCATTGATGGCCATAATCAATATAATAAATTCAGCCTTTTTCCAACGCTCCATTTCTTGCTCAAACAAAGGCATTTGCCCATGAAATTCCTGCATCGCCCTACTAGAAACATTTACAATATTTTGCGGTTGTGTTCCTTTTATATGTCGCATAAACAATGACATGTAAATTGTTTGATAATGCTTCTTTGCCCATACATCTTCAAAGTCGAAAGAGAATGTCATACCTGGTGCTATTTGTCGTTGTTCCAACAAAGACTCATATAATTCTGCTTCTTCAGTATCTAGACTATGCGCCACTTCCTGCACTCGACTCATCTCATCAATGATGACGAGGCTATCTTCTGGCAAATAATCTAATAAACTATAACGCTGTTCATAAAAGAACATACTATATTTATACATTTCTTGAAAGATTTCATTGTTTCTCAAGCGATCAATGTCATATTCCATTTGTTCCATTAGTTTTTCTCTGTCTTCAGTGTTTTTCATCTTTTTCAATGCACTTGCAAGATGTTTTTCCAAACGTTCTGCCGCTTTTAAACTATCCTCTTGCGACAAGAGCAACTCTTTTGCAGGGCCTACTGTTAAGTGTTGAACCTTATCAAGGGAGCGTTGAGAGTCAGCATCAAAAAAACGTATTGAATCAACTTCATCACCAAATAGTTCCATACGTATTGGATACTTTTCTGATGGTGGATACATATCTATGATCCCACCCCGGACACTAAATTCAGACGGAGCAGTTACCATATCAACACGTTCATATCCCATGTGTACAAGTGTTTCTAAATAATGATTCACATCAATTGCTTCACCAACATTGAACTTTAGTTGGTACTGATACCAATAATCCTTAGGTGGCAACATCCGTTTTAACGCGGCAATAGGTGCAATTAAAATTCCATTTTCGCTTCGAAGCCAATTTAGCAACGCTTTTATGCGCATCATACGTGATTCCGGACTTGCCACTGCCATTTCAACAGCAATTAATTCATTTACCGGGTATAAATATACTTCTTTGTTATTAGATAATTCTATTAAGTCATCATACAATTGTTGTGCCTGAATCAACTGGTTCGTAATAATAAGCTTCTTCTGATTGCCTTGATCCAACGCAGTAATAAACAACGAGCGTGCAGAACCAGTTAACCCTGATATTAACTGTTCTTGTATACCGTTTGTTACGCCATCTAATATGGACTTTATATCTTCTTGCTGCCGTAAGAATTGATGTAAATCCTTCATCCCTGTAACCCCCATAGTCTATCTTATTCCCGATTTACATTTCGATGTTTTTTTCCAACACTTTTCACCGTAAAAATACTTTGGTACATATGCCAAAGTATGCTTTACGGTAAAAGTGTTCCATTTATTTATTGTAAAAAGTAATCCAGTTCATAGTAATGCGGATGTTCATACAGTGCCGCTTCACAACCTTCACATATTGCTTGAATATGAACGTCTCCATTTTCCTTATACGTGACCATCTCTCGTTTGTCCTGTGCACTTATCATATCCAGTCCCAAACTAGAGGTAGAGAGAACTTGATGCTTCAAACTTCCTATAGTATGCCCACAATGCCTGCATTTATACACAATAGACAATAGATGCCCTCCCAACTTTAAGCTGTACATTAAGTTTGTCCGCTTAAAAGTCATTTTATGCAAGGCGATTAGAAACAATAGAAATTATCTGCAGTTTAATTAAATGTATTCATCGCTTCTTTAAATGAATCTGTTATGAAACATTCTACTGCATCCATTGCTCTATGAATAGAATCCTTCACAGCTGGCAATTCGTCTTTTTGAAAGTTCTGTAATACGTAGTCTACAACAGCCATCTGCCCTTCTGGACGTCCAATACCAAGCCGAATTCGTTTAAATTCCTTAGTACCTAAATGATCAATTAAAGACCTGATACCATTATGTCCACCATGTCCGCCTTTTTCACGCAGACGTATTTTTCCTGTTGGCAAGTCCAAATCATCGTACACAACAGCGATATCTTCTGTTTTTATTTTAAAGTAATCTAAAAGAGGCCTAACCCCTTCTCCAGATAAATTCATGAACGTTTGTGGTTGGATCAACAGTACCTTTTCACCATTTAAATGCATCGTTGAATAATTACATTTAAACTTATGTTGATTGAATGATTCTTGGTAACTTGTAGCGAATTCATCCAACATCATAAAACCAATATTATGTCTTGTCTTGGCATATTTTTTCCCAGGATTACCTAAACCAATGATACACTTCATGTTCTGACGCTCCATTTACATAATATAATAACCCTGCTAAGGTTGAATCATTCTTTTCAGCATTAGCAGGGTTGATACGTTATTGTAATTGTTTCTAATCTACTGTTTATTCTTCCTCTTCTTCCTCAGCATCAACTAGCTCAGGCTCTAGTCCTTCTTCTGTACCTTCTGTTTCTTCTTCCTCTTCTTCTTCAGGTGCAAGAATTGTAACGAGTGTTGCGTCCTCATCATCGAGGATTTCAAATTTGTCTGTTTCTTTTACATCCGAAACGCTAATACTATCTCCAATTTCAAGCGATTCTACATTAACGACAATTTCTTCTGGAATATCACGAGGCTTTGCACGTACTTGCAACATATGCATTGGCTGCTGCAAAATACCGCCCTCTTTCGTTCCCACAGGCTCTCCTTCAATTGTAATCGATACTTCAACATCCATTTCTTCTGACATGTCAACAATGTAGAAGTCTGCGTGTATCAACTCTCTTTTTACAGGATCTGTTTGAAAATCATGCAACATAACATCTGCCGTATCTCCACCATCAATCGTTAAAGAAATGATAGCGTTTCTTCCTTCATCACGAACAGTTTTTAAAAGTTCCATGCTTTCTACTTTTATCGTTTGTGTTTCCTTATCTTTTCCATAAACAACAGCAGGAATAAAACCTTCCTTCCTGATTTGTTTTGTTGCTGCGAGTCTGTAATCATCGCGTTTTTCTGCTTTCAATTTAATAGCCATGTTGTTATATCCTCCATTAAAAATATATTTGTTTTTTATTTGATTTTACTCTTTATTCTAGTATTCGTCTGAAAATGTTTAATCGAATAATACACTGACAGATTTATTTTCATGAATACGTGTGATTGCTTCGCCTAGCAAACTTGCCACAGATAACTGTGTTAGTTTAGAAATTTTCTTTTCTTCTGGCAAGTCAATCGTATTGGTAACGACTAACTCTTTAATTTGAGAGTCTTCGATACGCTCCAATGCCGGCCCTGATAAAACTGGATGTGTTGCACAAGCATACACTTCTACTGCTCCCTTTTTTATCAGTGCATCAGCAGCAATCTTCATCGTTCCGGCTGTATCAATGATGTCATCGACTATTATGACTGATCTTCCTTCTACATCCCCAATGATATTCATTACTTCAGCCTCATTTGGTCTTGGCCTACGTTTGTCAATAATGCCAATTGGTGCACTCAGACGGTCTGCCATACGTCGTGCACGCACTACGCCTCCATGGTCTGGTGATACAATGACTGGATTTTCGATATTCTTCTTTTCAAAGTAATCAGCTAACAGCGGTACACCTTGCAAATGATCAATTGGAATATCGAAGAATCCTTGGATTTGTGCTGCATGCAAGTCTAATGTCAGCACTCTGTCAGCACCTGTTGTCACCATTAAATTAGCAATTAACTTTGAAGTAATCGGTTCACGGGAACGTGCTTTTCTATCCTGACGGGCATAACCGTAATATGGAATGACAATATTGATTGCTTTAGCAGATGCACGTTTTAATGCATCAATTAATATCAACAATTCCATAATGTTCTCATTTACCGGGTCGGAAGTAGATTGCACAATGAAAACTGAGCAACCCCGGACACTTTCCTCGATGTTGATTTGTGTTTCGCCGTCACTAAACTTTTCTACTGTACACTTACCTAGAGGTACATCCATATGCTCTGCAATTTCTTCAGCTAACTTCCGATTCGAATTCAGCGTGAAAAGCTGTATATTTTTCTCCGTATAGTCTGATGACATGAATTAAGCCCTCCGTTATTGTTGATTTTGCTTCTTGATTTTGGATGCATATCCTTCTTTGTTAACTTGTTTTGCTCTTGCTATAGCCAAAGCATCTTCCGGTACATTTTTGGTTACAGTAGTTCCTGCCGCTACAAATGCGCCCGCATCTATATTAACTGGCGCTACCAAATTCGTATTACAACCTATAAATGCATTATCACCTATCGTTGTTTTATGTTTATTAACACCATCATAATTTACTGTAGTAGTGCCGGAACCAATGTTAATTCCTTTCCCAAGCTCACTATCTCCAATATAACTTAGATGCGGTACCTTTGTCGTATCATCGATAACCGAATGTTTTACTTCGACAAAATTACCAACCTTCACATGGTCACCGATAGAGGTATCCGGACGAATGTGTGCAAATGGGCCAATATTCACTGTATCCCCTATTTTACTATTTATGACTATACTTTGTCTAATAACCGTATCTTTCCCAATTGTACTATTGTCGATTTCGGAGTGCGGGCCAATAATTGCCCCTGACTTAACCGTCGTATTACCAGTCAACATTGTCCCCGGATAAATCACAACATCCCCCTCTATTTCTACCTCAGGAGAAATGTACGTATGTGTTAAATCCATAATGGAAACTCCATTTTTAGCATGCTGCAAATTAATACGTTTCTTCATGACCATCTCTGCTTCTGAAAGTGCTGCTCGGTCATTAATTCCTATTGTCTCATCAGCATCTTCGGTAATATATGCACTCACTTTTTCGCCTTGACTTTTTAAAATTTCAACGACGTCTGGCAAATAATATTCATTTTGTACATTATCATTATCTACTTGCAATAAAGCTTCAAATAAAGCTTCATTGTCAAAACAATATGTGCCTGTATTTATTTCATTGATAGTAAGTTCTTCATTATTTGCATCTTTATGCTCGACAATTTTTTCAACATCATTTGTCTCATTTCGGATAACCCGTCCATACCCTGCTGGATTATCAACCTTCGTAGTGAGAATAGTTGCTTTCGCTTGTTCATTTTCATGATGTTCAAATAGTTTATTATACGTTTCCGATGTTATAAGAGGTGTATCACCACATACAACAATCGTTGTCCCTTGTTTGTTCTTTAATAGCTCTTCTGTTTGCAGCACTGCATGAGCTGTACCAAGTTGTTCCTCTTGCACAACAAAGTTTGAGCGATTCCCAATACTTGATTTAACTTGATCTGCACCGTGTCCGACGACTGTTACTGTTTCAGAAACGCCGACTGGTGCCAAAGCATCTAACACGTAGTGAATCATCGGCTGTTTTAAAATTGGATGAAGCACTTTATATAATTTCGATTTCATTCTAGTCCCTTGTCCTGCAGCCAATAAGACAGCAAAACGATTTTTCATGACACAGCCTCCCAACCTTTAAACTACATTCAAATAATAACCGAAAAAGGCCGAAAATTCAAGAACAACGCCGACTGAAATAGGAATATTACATTTTAGTCTCAATAAATATTGAAAAAGAGAAATGATAATACCCTTATAAAGGAATATTAATACTACCTGAGTTTTTTACTTTACAAACTTTCAACATTTTAGTGTTTATTTGTTTAATATATATGCTTATCTTAACAAACTGCTCATCTATTTCTAATATTTTGTTATGATTAGTTCTCATGCATGACAATGCTAACTCTGTTTCGCACCATTTTGTTATGCATCATTCTTATCGTAACAAAGATATTCTATTTTCCCATTAGTTTGTCATGATGAGCTAGGAAAAGGTTGGACCAAAATTACTTTTATACAACAAAAAACGAACTATTCCAGTAGTGAATATTGCTCCAGAAATATACTGCGCTTACGCCGGCGGGTTTGGAAAGTCTTCGTCAAGACCAAGCCCTCTAGTCTCTTCTAAGCCTTTCCTCCAGCAGAAGTCTACGTATATTTCCTCCGCTAAATTCAACTGAATGTTCGTTTTTAAATAAATTAATTCAATTAAGTCTTAGCATCTTTTAACTAATTAAGATGCGCCAATACCTTCATAATTCTCATCAGATACATCTGCATCTGGATGCTCTTGCTCACGATAAGCGGTGACCACTGCTTCTTGGATTTTTTTTCGCATGTTTGAATTTATCGGATGCGCGATATCTCTAAATACTCCGTCCGCTGTCCGCTTGGAAGGCATCGCAACAAAAAGACCATTTTTACCATCAATAATCCGTACATCGTGTATGACGAATTCTCCATCTAAAGTAATGGAGGCAATGCCCCTCATCTTACCAACTGCATGCACACCACGTAACCGAACCTCTGTTACTTCCATTGTCACTCACCACCTTTATGAAGTTCCTTTATATCTTTATTCCACATAAAAGGGGTGAATTCCTGCAACAAAATACAAAAAGTTTAGATGAGTATCATTGCCTTTATCTTAAAAAATTACATCCTAGTCCATACAACTTATTACATAATACCGCTACTGACTGAAATCTTCCCTGTTTCGCCAGATATATTACTCACTTTTACAAGGGAAATATAATCATCAATCATTGGCTCTTCGGCTCCTTCTGCCTCAGCCAACACGCCTACTCCAGCAACGTTTGCTTTAAATTCTCCAAGTAAATTCTTCATTCCAGCAATCGTGCCGCCCGCTTTCATAAAGTCATCAATGATACAAACGTTCATACCTTCCTGCAAGTGACGTTTTGCAAGCACCATTGTTTGAATTCTCTGCGAACGTGCAGACACATAATTAATACTGACAGACGACCCTTCCGTCACTCGCATATTACGCCTGATAATAACTACAGGTACATTTAAATAATTCGCAACGGCATAAGCTAATGGAATCCCTTTTGTTTCCACAGTAATTACCGCATCTATTTCCCGATTATGAAAAGCTGTCACAAATGCTTTTGCAAGTTCATTCACAGTGTGAGGATCCCCTAACAAGTCGCTCATATACAAATAGCCACCAGGTAATATTCTATCCGGATCCTCCAGTCGTTCACATATAGTATCTATAAAAGCACCTGTTTGAGTTTTATCAAAATAAGGAATGTATTTTACACCGCCATGTGCACCCGTTACCCTCTCAATCGCACCAATACCTTCACGGGTAAAGTTTTCATGTATAATATTCAAATCTTCACTAACTGAAGATTTTGAAGCGGCATATTTTTGTGTGAAAACAGTAAGGGGTTCCCAACGATGTGGATTATTAATAAAAAACTCTGTCATTGCTACTAAACGATCACTTCGCTTCATTTACTCACCTCAAAACCGAATGTTTACCTATAAATATAGCATTATCGTCCGACTTTCAGCAAGAAAAGACGACACATTTATATTTCTAGGTCATTATTGAATTGATTTATGAATTTCCCCCTTGTTAGGCAAGAGTTCTCCACTAACTTCTTCAACAATTATTTCAAAAAAACACCTTCGAAGCCGGGAACAGCCTCCTAGCTTCGAAGGTATATAAGTTGTAATTATTACTGATTCATATTGTTAAACTCTTCTATTTTTTCTTGCAGTTCATCCATTATTTGACCAGCACGAGTCCAATCACCTTCTGACGTCGCTTCTTGATACTCATCAAATAACTCACTGATCTCAGAAAGGGTTTCCTGTGCATCCATTATTGGTGGATCTTCTTCCTCAACATCTTCCTTATCTTCAGCATCCTCCGCTTCTTCGGAATCTTTATCTTCTTTGTCTTCTTTATCCGAATCTTTATCTGTGTCGGAGGCGTTTTCCGGATCAATCAATCCAAGAATTTTTTCTAATGCTTTATCGAAGGTAGATTCCATCACAATATGATCTTCATATCCAACAACTACCTGTTTGACTTCTGGTAGAGATGACTCATTGGATGATTCAATATAAATTGGCTCTACATATAGAATCGTATCTTCTATTGGAATAACGAGCATATTCCCACGAATGACTTCGGAACCACCTTGAGACCATAAATTCAACTGTTGTGATATAGTACTATCTTGGTTAATTCGGTTCTCTATCTGTTGTGGACCATATACGTTCTTTTGTTTAGGGAAACGATATACGAATAAGTCACCGTAATTATCCCCGTCATTACGTACCCCCATCCAAGCAATCATGTTTTGCCGATTCTTTGGTGTATAAGGGTGCATTAAAATAAATTCTTCTTTATCACTATCTGGCAACTTCATTGTAATGTAATAAGGATCCATTTCAATATCTTGGTCAAAATATTTTTCTGTCGGAGTTTGCCAGTAGTCTTCTCGATTATAAAAGACTTCCAAATCAGACATATGGTATGTTCCAAACATCTCTGTCTGAACTTTAAATAAGTCGATTGGGTAACGGAAATGTTCCTGCACATCCTCTGGAATATCTTCTGTAAATAAGTTAGGGAACATATTTTCATATGTTTGAATAATTGGGTCTTCAGGATGTACATTATAAAAATCTACTTCCCCTGAATATGCGTCAACCGTTACTTTCACCGAGTTTCGGATATAGTTATGCTTACCATCATATTCCTCTGAATATGGATAACGCTCTGCAGTAACATACGCATCAATCATCCATGATATCGAACCATCGTCCTTTACAAAGATATATGGATCGTCATCATATGTGAAAAATGGCGCTATTTCTTTCACTCTGTCCTCAATGTTACGCTTCTGCAACAGTTGACTGTCATCTGTTAGCTGATCAGATACTAACATACGGAAAGACTTTTCTTTAATAGCAAATAATATTTTATTTAATCCAGTTAGCGGAATCCCGAGATCTGCTTCATACCGATTTGTCTCATTTTCATCCCCTGTAGGATAATCAAATTCATCTACTTTAGAGTTAACCATTACATTCGGATAGTCTTCTTCCCCGAAGTAAATTTGTGGTTTTTCTATATCAAAATCCCCATCGACAGGGATATTTTTCAACATATATTCTGGCTGACCTTGCCCGGTTACTTTGTTCACATGACTCATCGCAACCCCATAACCATGTGTATAACGCAAATTACGGTTCACCCATGTTTGGGCCTGTTCTGGCAAATCATGTGTAGATAATTCACGAGCACCTATAAACACTTGCTCGTATTCACCATCCACTTCATAACGGTCTATATCCATATCATTAAACTGATAATATGTACGGAATGTTTGAAGTTGATTATAAATATCAAGCAATGGACGTGAATCATTTAATCGCACATTATCAATGGTTAGCTGATTATCTTCAATCATATCTGCGTCCAATGAGGCGTTACCGGGACTTTCTTTCATATCTATCTCATCTAAGTCATAGGCTGCACGCGTAAATGACAAATTATGTTCCAAATACGGCTCTTCTTTAGAAAATTCATTCGGCGATACAATAAAGTTTTGCACAAGGACCGCCCCAACTTGCCCTGCAACCACGAGTAGAGCATAGATAATAATTGGGGTAATACTTTCTTGAATTCGACCCCGAAATAAATTAACCATTACCCAAACCGCTACAACAATTGCTGCTACAGCTAATACATATGCTTTAGGGATATTAATAATAGCATCTGTATAACTCATCCCATGGACAACACTTTTTTGAAAGAAGTTTACTTGGTCGGTCAGTAACGTTTTATATTTACCTAAAAAGTGAACGCCAGCTAATAACAATCCGATTATCGCAAAAGAACTGGCCATATGTATTTGAGCAGAACGACTCATCCGATACATGCCAAATACGGAATATGCCCCAATCTGTGCAACTAAGAAAAACAAAAATAAATTAATCAATGTATATAATATAAACTCAATAAATGGCAACACAAAAACATAAAACGAAATGTCCATATTAAAATGTGGATCCGCTTGATCAAAAGATGCATAATTTAGCAACTTCAATGTCGGCTCCCAGCCAACTCCCTGAACAATCCCGCTTCCAATAATTCCAACAAAAATTGCTATAACAGCAATCAATGGGAAAGCAAGCTTTTTCTGCTTGACTACTGGTGGCAATTGGCTTGGGCTGAAGTGACTTAAATAACTGTTCCGAATCCAGTAAGCAGTCCCTAAACTTAGTAGGAAAAACAATATGAATCCAGACACAGATAAGGCTACTTTTGTATATAACACTTTCGTATATACATCGCCAAAGGAAAGAGAATCCATCCATATATATTCAGTGGCAACCTGAAAGGCAAACACACCAATAATAACAAGTAGGAGTAATACTAACCCGGCAATCAAAAAATTTTTACTCCGCTTTGACAACGTAAATTCATTTGATGTCATCGATTTAACGCCTCATTTCTAGTTAACAACTAAACCTATGATAACAAATCTATTGCCATATTTCATTAGAATACTAAGATCCTTTTATAGTTAAATGCTAAAACAGTAATATTAACGTATAATAAAGGTAAGTTTAAGTTCGTATCGTTTAAAACTATTTAAGGATAGTCCCCATTATTCTTATGCAGAAAAGATATTTTTTAGTTGATCTATCAGCTGATTTTAAAGCTAATTTTTCATATTGGAATGCGCAGTTCGCCTTCAATAGGTCAGTGATAACTTCCCAATCCCCTTCTTCCTCTTCCGAAATATCTAATTCGGAAATCATCCCCATCCAGCCACTAACTGCACTGTGACCTTTCACAAAGTATGTAAATGTTAGTTCGACAGTTTTATCCGCTTTAATTAAAGCATTGCCAACATTTGGCCATGTTCATCTTTTAATTCAATTTCGATATTCTTTTTTATCTTAACTCCTTTAGGCAACTTAGCATTTAATGAATATACAGTTAAGGCTTTTGAAATAAATGCACTCAATGATTTAATGTAACCTGACCAAACAGAATGTGAGTGCTTTAAATGAATTAGACGTTCCAATCACGCCAAATATTCGTCGATGGTACGAAAATTGGAAAAAAGAAAGAGCAGACAACACACCATAAATGTGCTGTCTGCTCGTTTTTTGGAAAATTCGAGATTAGTCCGATTTTTCCTGATTAATTTGTTCTTCTGCCATTTCAACTGCGCGTTTCACCATATTACCAGCGTCGCGCGCCTTTATGCCACCCCATCCTTCACTTTTTACAGTGTCGTAAAATCCTAACTCTTTGGCAATTTCTTCTTTCAGCTCGTTGGACATGATACCACGTCTGCGGCCCAAAAGAAAACAGCTCCTTTCTGTTAAGTCTTGTTACGACACCCTTAGTATATGTCGAAGTGTTGCATTAACACCCGTTAAAAAAAGGAACTAAAAAAGCAGCAAACCTTTGTTTACTGCTCAGCTGTGGCTATCTCATCAACATCCACAAAATTTATTTCTACTGCCTCTGTTAATACATCAGCATAGCTGTATGACACACGTTCAAAAGCGTTTTCCTCTTGGTCTAACTCGACAACGAAAACAGCAGGATAAGTCTCAGATAAAATACCAGATCTTACAATAGTTCTTCTTCTGCCACCATTGGCCACTAATTCCAAACGATTACCAATCTTTTTCTCCAGACCATTTTTTATTTCCTTTAATGTTTTCACTAGGATTCCACCTCACTATTATGTATACAATTATAATACAGGCTTGTTCCAATGTCAATTAAAACCATCTATTATAACAATATTGCACATTTCATGTCAACCACTTTTCCTCCATTTCGCCATTTTGTCATGAGTCTTTTTCATCACGAACACACATGCTCACTTGAATTGACAAGCAACATTTGCTAAATGTGCAAACTCTTGAATAGATAAAGATTCGCCCCGTCTCGTACCATCAATTTCGGATTTATCAAGTATCGCTTGAATAGTGTCTTTGGAAAAGGTTGGTTTAAAGTGTGAATGTAAATTATTTTTTAAATTTTTACGACGATGAAAGAAAGCAGCCCGCACTATTTCAAAAAATAATGATTCGTCTACTAAATCAACGATTGGAGCGCTTCTTTTCTCCAAATAAAGCACACTTGAAGTAACATTGGGTTGCGGCATAAAAGCAGTCTTTGGCACATCCATCACAACTTTTGAAGTCGTATAATACTGCACTGCTATAGAAAGGGATCCATATGCTTTTGTATTTGGTTTAGCAGCCATACGGTCAGCTACTTCCTTCTGTAACAATAATGTCATGCTTTTAAACGGAATATTTTGCTCTAACACGTTCATAATAATAGGTGTCGTTATATAATAAGGCAGGTTCGCGACGATATGCAGCGGGGTTTTTGCATCAAAGTAATCTGCAATAAATGTATGAACATCCGTTTTTAAAAAATCAGCATGATGGATATCTACATTATCGTAATCTGCAAGTGTTTCATTTAAAATCGGCAGTAAACGTTGATCAATTTCAAATGCTACAACTTTCTTTGCATGGATTGCTAACTGTTCTGTAAGCGAACCGATACCGGGACCAATTTCAATTACACCTGCAGTTTTATCAATGTTTGCATGCTGAATCATGTTACGTAAAATATTCGCATCAATCATAAAGTTTTGGCCAAGACTTTTCTTAAATGTAAATCCGTATTTTTGCAATATTTCGTTCGTTCTGCGAGGGGACGCAATATAATCTTTATTCATGACATTCGCCTCTTTCTAGTATATGCTGCATTGCCCAATTTAATTCATCTTTAGTAATTTGGAACATTTTCAGCCGGTGGAGCAACTGTTTTCCATTCGTATAACCAATATGTAATGTATCACCCAAAGCCTCTCTACGGCTTTTTGCACCAGCGCCACCAAGTAGGCCATATTGCATAAGATCGGACCGGGTAATATCGTTCAGTGGCGCGCTTAACGAATCCACCTCATACACTTGTTCTAAAGCAATTTGAATTGCTTCCACGGAGGCATGCTCCACCCCTATACTATTAGTCGATTTTCCGGAATCTGCTTCTTTTTTCGGTAAAAATGCATGCTTACACCCCGGTACGCTTGCGCTAGTAATATGACGAATACGCTCTCCTGGATAATCTGGATCAGTAAAAATTATAACTCCACGCTTTTTTTGTGCATGCCGAATCATATCCAAAGTCGACTCACTTACAGCTGAACCATTTGTCTCAATCGTATCCGCCTGTACAGCTTGTTTTATTTTCAATGTATCATTTTTGCCTTCTACAACAATTATTTCTTTAATTTCCACAAGTCTGCCTCTTTCATTCATTAGTATGCTTATTTTATCATAAAACAAGGAAAAGGAGAATTGGCAATGGAGAGAGTATCCTGTAGAGAAGGGGGAGAGATGTTAACATGTGGTAGTCGCTATTCGTAACAATCAACTTGAATACTATAGCGATTTTGTTGCGATAAATGCAACCTCTTTACAAACTTAAACTACTTTTCCACACCATTGTTAAGTACAGGACTTTTCCTTAACAAATTTAACAATATTTAATGTTGATTTGTTAAGAGCACCAGCCATTCATAACAATTTCAGTATTCTTTTACCAAGTTTGTCATGTACGAAATACACCATATAGTTCTCAAATAAGAAAGCCTTAACTCATTAAAAATATATTAATTTACTCTAATGAATTGTTTTTACTTACTGTGCATGTAAAAACTCGATCTTCCACGTTTGATTAACGTATAATGATTTGATAAATAATATCGGATTTGTCTTTTTGTCAAAAATCCTCCGCACCAATCATAGACGTTTTTTACGGATAGTGGTAACTCTGGAAATAGTAGTTGAAACACATCAATGTGCCTATGGAGGGATTTTTTCACGGGTTCTATGTAACCGCATTTTGAGCAGTGAAACCTCCAACCTTCCCGTTTGTTTATAGTTGCGCTGCAAACTTTGCAATATACACCTTTTTCTAAGGAATGATAATCATAGTCTGGTAATAAATCATATTTCGATACGTCTTTGTGTGCTTGAGTTAATGCATTTTGCAATTGTATATTGGTTGAGTTTTGGTGAGCAGATGATAAGCTTTGTAAGGATTTTATAAAGTTGGGTAATTGCGAATAAAAAATGATGGGATCTTGCATACGGGATTGATACAAGTGAAAAGCAGGGTGGATAAATACAAGTAATGACTCAATAGGAATGTTTATACGATAATGAAGCAAGAATTCTTTTAACAAGATATGGCCGCGATGTAGCTGATGGAGTGGATTTTTTATTTCCTTTTCGGAGGATCGATGAAACCATTTATCGTCTTTTATATAAAAATCACCTTGATAATTTTTGACTTCAAAATGATACAACTTTCGGTGGGTCAAGTAAATGCAGTCAAATTGACTTTCACTGCCATTCATTTCAAGATTAATACTGAACAAAGGAGTGTTCCCATTGATATTTGCAAGATGTTGATGAAGTAATTCAGCAAATCGAACCTCTACTTTATATCCACTATCAAACCGATTCAGTGTTGCACTTTCTTTCACCGTCAACTCCTTCCGCTTCTCCAATAAAGATAAAATCTGATGAGTTACTGTCTTCTTAGGATAATCAAACAAAATATACACCTCTTCTATATGAAATTATTACTATCTTACATTGAATCTTAAAAAATCACAAGTTCTTCTCGTATTAAGCTGTCAAACTTGTTTGCTGTATGTATACTGGATTCAATGTAACAATCTCCAGAAAAATTATCGCTAGTTTGTAAAGGGTTAAAGCCATTATTAACAAATTGATGGTGTTATTCCTTTACTTTGTAACAATTAGCCATCAATCGTGACAATTGCTGTTATTTTTAAGCTTGTTTGTTATGATTAATAGCTATTTGTAACAAACTTAACGCATCCTGGCAGTAAATTGTTATCATCCTCATATTCACCTACACCTAGGTAAAGCCACCCGTGCTAAAGAATTATTATTACCCCTCTTAAAAAAACACCAGTTATTTATAAAAAACCGTGGACAGAGCATGTGCCAAATACTCATTATTAATTAGCCCTTTACCCCTTCCTTAAAAACTCCAATAAAAAATCCCCCACGCTCTTGTGAGGGACTTTATAAATTATAAAACTTTCATTCTTCTGTTATATTAATCTAGTACTTTTACTTCTACGGACTTACGACCCCATTTACTTGCTTCACTTTCAGTAGGGTATAATACATCGATACGGTTTCCTTGAATATCTCCACCAGTGTCTCCAGCAATAGCTTCACCATATCCTTCGACCCATACTTTTGAACCGAGTGGAATAACACTTGGATCTACGGCAATTACTTTCGGACCATCTGATAAATCCATACCAGTTGCAGACACTCCAGAACAACCGGCACAATCAGGACCATAAGCCGTTGCGTCCATCGTCATGGATTTTCCTGAGCCTGAGTCTGAGTTTGAGCTAGAGCTTGAAGATTTGGAACCAGAACTTTCCTTACTTTCCTTACTTCCCTTACTTTCTTTGCTTTTGCTTTCCTTTTCAGCTGACTTCTGGTCGTCATTAGATGAAGAACTTTCTTCTTTAGTACCAACAGCAATAACTTCATCTTTGCTTTCTTTTAGTACTTCTTCATCAATAAGCTCGCGACTTACTTCTTCACCATTTTCTTTAGTGATTTCATACGTCTTTGAAACTTTTCCTTTTTTACCTTCTTTTTCAGTCTTTTCTTCGCCTTTAGCGAGTGAGTTGTCGTCTTTCTTTTTAGTATGATATGATAGCGATTCTTCTTCTTCTACTTCTTCTGTTTCTACGTATGTTACATTAACCTTCATGTCTTCTTCGATTTCTTCGTCAAGTTCTGGTTTAATACGATCTTCATCTTCATCATATTCTATTTCTTCATTTTCCAAGAAATCTTCCACGGTATCTTCTGTTGTCCATACTTTTTCTTTTTCTCCACCGTCGTTCAACTCAACAGGAACTGCAGATGTTACCTCAATCTCTATGTCATCATCTAATATTGCGATATCAGAATGTGAAATGTCATCATATCTAGAAAATTCTAGTTCCTCATCTTGGAAAAACTGTCCTACTGTTATTGCTGTAGTCTTGTATTCTTCAGTTTCTCCATCTATCGTTAATAATATTTCGTTCGCTGATTCAAAGCGAATCTCCATACCGTCAACGATTTCTGTATTTTCTCCGTGTGATAGTTCGTCGTTTTCTTCAACGTCAATACCTAGATCTTTTAGTAATTCGCCAACAGTTTCTGTGTTTGTTTTTACAGTCTGGACATCTCCGTCCGCTGCAATGACCACTTCTGATTTAGCTGCATCTAAAAAGACCAACACAGAAAAAATCATCACCAATACAGATGTGAATATAGTATATGCTTTTTTCGTTTTCACATGCTGCAATGGCTTTAAATAGTTACGCATTTACATAGCCTCCTTATTACCGTATCCATTATAGGAAGTTCCTGTAAGCAAGTCAAAAACAGGGCAGTTACGAGTAGTTTACAATTCCTTAACAGCATCAACGTAAAATGAAAATGCCTCCAAAGTGCTTTTAACACTGTTCGTGAATTATAATCCACTAGATAACGTAATATTTTTGTAATCTATTTGGCTTCTAAAATCAAATTACGACATTTTTACTGTAAATTCTCGCAAAATACTAAACTAGTAACCACAATTTTTTTACAAAAACCTCCTTAATAAAACAAAAACAGCTTAACAGATTTTGCTAAGCTGAGTTGTCTATTCACATTGTAGTCAATAAAATAGATTTTATACCTAAATCTATTTTTTTAATTAAATTTTTTGCATGAGTCAATTTCATAAGTCAATAAGCTCGATTATGAAATTGATTTGCATTACTAAAAATAACACCATAGTTCTGTTGGCTAAAATCAAAACTATATAATGCTTATAGGCTATTAACTTGTGTCTTCTTATTATAAACGGTAGAAAGTATTGGGTAGCCGCAATTATTAAATCGAACTTATAATGATTTAAATGCTACTCCCGTTCAATCAGAAATTCCAAAAAATCGGCATGCATTGTCTGTTGTAACTTTCGCCAATTCACTCAAATCCATCTCCCGTAAGCGGGCAATCTCTTCTGCTACCAGTTTAACATAAGCCGGTTCATTTCTTTTTCCCCTATTCGGATGGGGTGCTAAAAATGGAGCGTCCGTTTCAATTAACAATCGATCCAACGGTATTAATTTAGCTACTTCTTTTACCTCG
>DATGUH010000108.1:0-14688 GCA_035301445.1 Pseudogracilibacillus sp.
GGGTCTTCTCTTTCACGTCATAACCATGATGTTGCAAAAAATCAGCCATGTTTATTTCTCTAGCTTGCTTGTAGGCGTCGTTTCTTGATTCAGATACTTTACTACTAGATTTCTTATTACGGCCTACAGTGAGCTTATTTCGGCTTTTATGAGTGACTTCTTTATATAAGAAATCGGGAACTTTTTGTAATGGAGTGTCGTATATGCTTTTTTCCCATTCATAACCTGATCCGTAAGCAACAACGTAACCACCATCATTTCTGATGTCGATGTTCTTATTTTCGTTTAATTTAGCACCACTAGACAATCTTTCATCATATTGGAAGTAAAGGTGTTTACCACCGCTTTGTGTCCTCATAGTGGGCGTGTTTGGTAGCTTGTACCCTTTAGCTATCAAGTCTTGTTCTGCTGTTCCGTCTAAGTCGAATACAGTAATTTTATTGATTTTACCAGTAACGATTGCCAAGTGTGAACTTTCAAGAAATACTTTACGTTCATATATTGTTGGCTTTCTTTGTTGGTATACTTTCCAACCTCGGTCACTCTTTGCTTTGTATAGCAAATTGGAATCGGGTTTTTTCTCCACTTTTCCGCTTTTTAACTTAGTAAGTTTAACAGGAAAAACGCTGTATTCACTGTAAATAAATTTATTTTGATGATTGAGTAGATACGTAACATTATTGTTAGGTAAATTTGTCGTATTTGTTTCGATAAGCATCACCCCCTGCCGCTTGAATTAGTTGCTATATATAGGCTTATGGGGTACAATAGAGATATATCTTAATATATAAGACATATAGAGATGGCTTGCGTCTCGTAATCTCGTATTCCCTAGCCTAAAGTGTAGATACTTCCCATATCTGCACTTTTTTAATGCTCATTTTGAACAGAATCCTCCATCTGTTGTTCCATCCATTCATCTAACTTTTCCCGCTTAAATAAAATGCGTGATCCTAATTTGAAATGCTTTATCTGCTTTTCTCTTACTAAAATATAAATCAAATCACGACTAACACCTAAGTAAATCGCCGCTTCTGAAACTGTCATCGTTGTACGTTTGATTGGCTCAATCTTCATCATGCTTCACCTCCACCATCATTTCAGTTTTTATATCCTCCTATTAATTAGTAACCTTACCTAAAGGAAAAGGTATAATGTTTTTAGATTTATTTATTCTGGTCATCAGTTCGTCTAAACTTCTGCAACCAAGTCTTGTAGAGATTTCATCAGTTTCTATTATGAAAAGGTCATCCTCGCCATCGTCCATGTTTTCTGCTTCACTTATTAGATCAAATTTAATTCCTGATTCTTGTAACTTAAACATTACTTGATACGCTTCTTTTTCTTTTATAAACTCGCTAAAAATGGCGTAACCATCACTATCCATTAAATCGAAGTATAAAATGTTTTCGCCATGTTCTAGTTTGTATTTTTGCCACATGGAGTTAAATGTAATGAATAAATTTAAATCATCGTTTACCAGATGTAATCTATAGTTCACATCAACCCATTTACCTGTATCTGGAAAGTTAACATCCTCTTGTATTACTCTAGCTATTTTCCCGCGTTCAGAATCTTCATTAGTAAACTGTTTAACCCAATCTTTAAATGTCATGTTTATCCTCCTATTTATATCTTGCAAGTGTCTGTGTGCCTTTATTGATGGACTCACTAGAGTAGAAACCCTTATAAGCACTGTGAACGCATTTTCTACTACAAAACACACTACCTTTATTCAAAAGCCTGTAATACGTTTGATGTTTCTTTATGCTGTTTCCACAATCTGTACAGATCATTGGCTTACCTCCTTTTCTCGAATGGTATTCACGTCATTGGCAGGTAAAAAAATAGGTAAAACCTTATTTATTTTAAAAAGCGTCTTTCCACTCGGTAAAGTCCTTCCATTTTCCACATCAGAATAGTAACTTCTTGAAATACCGATTCTTTTCGATGTTTCTTTTTGTGTCCATTTTTCCTTCAGTCTAGCCGCCTTTAGGTACTCATGATATTTATTGTCCAAAACTCTCCCCTCCTTATATTTTGAATGGTATTCACGTCATTTCATAAATAATCATACCATGGCTTAAAATGTCTGTCAAGGATTTGTTTAGTATTCACGTCCAAATCATGTTATCATTCTTTATATAAGGTAGGTGAACTTACGTGTCAATAGGTGAAAACATTAGAAAAGTTAGAAAAGAAAAGAAGCTAACTCAAGAGAAATTATCTAAAAAAATGGGAATATCGCGCTCTTATTTAAGTGATGTGGAAAACGACAGATATAATCCAAGTTCCAAAACATTGAATATGTTTGCTGATAAATTGGACGTTTCCATGTTGTATTTAACAACTGGTAAAAAATCGATAGAGGATTTAACAGATGAAGAAATAGGAAAATCCTTGAAGAATGCTTTTAGGTCAAATAAAGAAGATATGCAAAGCAGCCTGAAAGAAAAGTTAAGAAAAGTATTAGATACTGAACTTAGTTATTCAGAGGTTAATTACTTAAACAATGTTATGAATATATTGGGGTTATCTAAAGACAATGATATAAACTTAATAACAGCCGCACTAGTAACAATAAATAATTTTATAGTGTTGAAGGACAATAACATTGATAAAAAAGAATTAAATGAGATTATTGATACAGAGTTCGATGAAATGAAGGAAATGTTTACTCAACGATTAATCAAGGATGGTGAATAATAATGGCTGGATCACTCGAAAAACGTGGTAAGAATTCATGGCGCTTGGAAGTAAATGCTGGTGTAGATGCTAATGGTAAGTATATAAGGAAACGCAAGACTGTTACTGCTAGGAATAAGACTGAAGCCAAGGAATTACTTCAAGAGTTCTCTGTTCAGGTAAGAAAAGGGGAATATGTTGCACCTACTGGCATCACATTAAACGAGTTCGTTCCAGTATGGAGAAAAGAGCGCATAAAAGAGATTGCGCCCAATACCATGGAAACATACGACTATGCTTTCAATGGCCGTATTTTGCCCGCTATTGGCCACTATAAGCTGGACAAGATAAAACCATTGGATATAAAAAACCTTGTCACAAACATTGAAAAAGAAGGACTAGCATCATCATCTATTGCTAAAGTATATAACGCATTAAATAATCTGTTCAAGTTTGCTATTGAGAATGATGTGCTACAAAACAACCCGATGGATAAGGTAAAGCGTCCAAAAGTTACTTATAAAAAAGGACAGGTATACGGTACAGAAGAATTAAATAAGTTGTACCATTTGTTGAATGAAGAAGAAAATAAACAAATGGCATTACTTGTTAAAACAGCTCTTTTGACTGGTATGCGTAAAGGTGAACTGCTAGGCCTGCAATGGCATGATGTGGATGTGGCTAATAACATTATTCGTATTCGACATACACTTACTTACACGAAAGAAACAGGTTATCTTTTGAAATCGCCTAAAACAAATGATTCTGTTCGACAAGTTGCACCGCCTAAAGGTCTTATGAAAGAATTGAGAAAACACATCCAAAGGAAAAGAGAAGAAAAAAATATGGCTGCTGAAATGTGGGAAAGTGGTTTCGGTAACTTGGTTTTCTCTACTTATGGCCACAACAAAGAAAATAAAATGACTATGTTTGGTAAGCCACTACATCAGGATTCTCCCAATAGATGGTGGAGAAGATTCATAAAGCGTATTAATAAAGATCGTGAGGATAAAATAAAACAAATTCGCTTTCACGACTTGCGCCACACTGCTGCAACTGTGCTAATCAATAAAAACGAAAATACAGATGCAATATCCAAGCGTTTAGGTCACGCTGATATAAGAGTTACCAGTTCTATTTATTCTCACTATTTTAATGAGGCTGATCAGAGACTTGCTGATAGTTTGGATGAAGATTATATATAATTGCCCGATATGGGCTTTTTCTTTTGGGGGGAATTGGGGGAAAATTGGGGGAAAACTTTATAATTTCACCCCATAAACACACATTTCATAAATAACCATTCATACATAAATGTTGATATATCAACATATACGATACTCTTTCATAACAAATAAACCATAGTGTCTAGAATTGACAGGCATGAGGTCGTTGGTTCGAGCCCAATCGGAATCATAACTACAAAGCCTATTGTGCCAATGTGTACGAGGCTTTTTTAGTTTTTTAACCATATAATAATGCCCTTGTGTTCTAATAATTTTATAATAGATTATCCCTAGTACAGTGGTTGTCATGAAGTGAAAGCACTGGCTACAGTAAAGACCATACTCAAGCCAATATTCATGCTTAAATTGTTGACTGATAAAATTCAATCCAGTTGCTATTTACGTTTAAATTTATTCATATATGGTATAGTTTAGTAGAGAATGATGAACAGTATATTCTACACGCAAATTAGGAGGAATAAAAATGACATTATTAATGGAAGGTAAAGCAGGACTAGTTACAGCAGCCGGCTCTGGTATTGGAAGAGGCAGTGCCTTAGCATTTTCAAAAGCTGGTGCAAAAGTTATGGTATCAGATGTTGATGAGGACTCTGGTAAAGAAACGGTACGATTAATTGAAGAAAATGGTGGAGAAGCCCGCTTTTTTAAATGTGATGTAAGTGATGAAGATCAGGTTATTGCCTTAATAAAGGAGACTGTCTCAGCATTTGGTAAGCTCGATTTCGCTCATAATAATGCCGGGATTAATGCCGGTCAGAAAAAAATTGGTGAACTTGATTCAAGTGATTGGGATAAAACGATTAAAGTTAATTTATATGGTGCATTTTACTGTATTAAACATGAAATCAATGAAATGTTAAAGAATGGTGGCGGTGCAATTGTAAACTCAGCTTCCGGAGCTGGTTTGGAAGGTTCTCCAAATATGACTCCATACACTGCATCTAAACATGCTGTAGTTGGTTTAACAAAATCTGTCGCATTAGAATACGGAAAACAAGGCATCCGTATTAATAATATTGCACCAGGAGCAACAATGACACCTGCTATTGAAGGATGGGCAAAATCATCTCCTGATCAATACAATGCTGTGTTGGAATCTCTTCCTTCCGGCAAAATGTCAACACCAGAAGATCAAGGGAATGCAGCAATGTTTTTATGTTCACCATTATCTCAGCAAATAAGTGGCGTCACAATTCCTGTTGATGGTGGTTATACGGCTGGTAAATTACAACAATAACATAAATGACACAAACAAATATAATGCCCGACATCACTATTATTGATGTCAGGCATTTAATTATTTTAACAATAAAGTGATGTCTTGTTCTATTTGTTTTGGTGAAGTTGTCGGTGCATAGCGCTTGGTTACTTGCCCATTTTTGTTAATTAAAAACTTAGTAAAATTCCATTTGATACCGGACGTGATGATACCCTTTTTTTCCTCGGTTAAGTATTTATACAGTGGATGAGCATGATCACCTTTTACATCAATCTTTTCAAATAGTGGAAAAGTAACCCCAAAGTCCATGGTACAAGTTTCTTCCGTATCTTGATTGCTCCCTGGCTCTTGATTCTTAAATTGATTACACGGAAAACCAAGCACATAAAAACCGTCATCCTTATATGTTTCATATAGTCTTTGTAATTCTTTCAATTGGTCCGCAAACCCGCACTTTGTCGCTGTATTAACGATTAGTAATACCTTACCTTGATAGTCTGCTAAACTCTTTTCTTCTCCGTTTATTAAATTGGCTCGAAATTGATAAACACCCATGATCTCCCCTCTTTTCTCGTGTTTCATTGAAAAAGTTCACGAACAATATTGAATTAACGACCTTTCTTTTATTTTCCCATATAATGATGATTTGGAGCTAAAACATTCAAACATTATTATGTTTAAATGCATGTTTTAAATACTAGATTTTGATGTTCCAAAAATTCTCTCTTTCATTTTTTGTCCTTCAGGTGTTGCAGCTAATCCGCCTTCTCCTGTTTCTCTCAGAGCTGAAGGCATTGTTTTACCTATGCGATACATTGCACCGATTACTTCATCACA
Organism: Pseudogracilibacillus sp.; assembly: GCA_035301445.1. Classification (GTDB taxonomy): domain Bacteria; phylum Bacillota; class Bacilli; order Bacillales; family Amphibacillaceae; genus Pseudogracilibacillus. The sequence continues at coordinate 5,989 of DATGUH010000108.1, forward strand.
AGGTATTCGGCTCGTTACACCAGCAAGTGCCAAATCAGCGGACATAATTGCAAGAGTCGACCCTCCTGCATTTCTTTTTACACAAGGTACTTCTACAAGTCCTGCGACCGGGTCACAAACAAGGCCAAGCATATTTTTCAAGGTTAGGGCAAATGCTTCTGCAGATTGAGCCGGACTACCACCCGCCATTTCGACAATAGCTGCGGATGCCATAGCTCCAGCTGAACCAACTTCTGCTTGACATCCTCCTGTCGCTCCAGAAATAAAAGCATTATTTGCTACTACAAATCCAAAAGCACCTGATGTCAGTAAGTAACGGATCATTTCCTCTCGTGTTGGATTCAATCTGTTTTTTACTGCGAATAACGTACCAGGTACACAACCTGCACTTCCTGCAGTTGGAGTTGCACATACAGTGCCCATTGCTGCATTTACTTCATTCGTTCCCATTGCTTTACTCACTGCATCAAGCAGTAAATCGCCTGAGAGTGTTTGATTGTTCTTTATATATTTTTGAACAAGCACAGCGTCTCCACCGGTCATTCCTGTTACCGATTCCACACCTGCAAGTGATTTTTCAATGGCATCCTCCATTACTTGCAAATTATTTTCCATCTGTTCAAATATCTCTTCACGAGTAACATCTTTCACATTCATTTCTTGACGTATCATCACTTCTGAAATTGGTATGTTTTCTTTCTCAGCAAGCTCCACTAATTCTGAAACAGTGCGAAACATCACGCTCAATCCTCCTTATCCATCAATTTTTGAAATTCGGATAATATGTGCTGCTTTATTCAATTGTTCCAAAATAGTATCATTTACATTTTGGTCTACCTCGATAACCATCAACGCTTCTTGATTCACATCTTTTCGGTTTACTTCCATATGCCCTATATTGATTTCGTGTTTAGCAAAAATATCCGTAACCGAAGCAATTGCTCCATACCGATCATTATGCACAATTAAGACGGCAGGATGATTACCAGATAATCGTAATTCAAAACCATTTAATTCGGTAATGGATACTTTACCACCACCGATTGAAATCCCGACAAGTTCCATCTGTTCCCTTCCCCGGCCAATCATTATTCTAGCTGTATTTGGATGATCTACTGCCGCTTCATCTTCTACAAATTCTACATGAATATTTCTTTGTGCAGCAATAGACAGTGATTCTTTCATGCGGGGGTCATCAGTTTTAAAACCTAATAAACCACCTACTAAAGCAAAATCGGTTCCATGTCCTTTATATGTTTTGGCAAATGATTCATACAAATGAATCTTTATCCACTCGGGTTCCATACCAAATAACGTTCTTGCTGCCTCGCCAATTCGAGCAGCACCTGCCGTATGTGAACTGGAAGGACCAATCATTACCGGACCAATGATATCGAACACTGAATTAAATTTCACTATAACACCTCCACTTTTAAATAGTAGTTTCTTGTTAAATTCATTATATCAAAATACAATACAACAATCATACGCGATAACTAATTTTCCATATGAAAACAAACCGAACAAGCGGTGGAATATGCTTGTTCGGTTTGAAAATATTATGTTTCATTTATCATATTAAAGTTAAATTTCCTGTAACTTTTTAACTGCACGTTCTAATTTCTCTGTATCTTGCACAAGTGCTATTCGGACATATCCTTTTCCTTCCGTTCCAAAAACGGAACCAGGAACCATCACAACACCTGTTTTTTCAATTACTTCATATACGAATTGGACATCATCTTTATCAGATGGATATTTCGCCCAAATGAACATCCCCCCATTAGACGGAGCTACTTTCCAACCAATTTGTTTTAAACCTTCCATTAATACATGGTGTCGTTCTTTAAAAGTGATACGTAATTGATCAGTAATCTCCTCAGCATGATTGAGTGCCACAACAGCAGCCTCCTGGATAGGCGCAAAAACACCATAATCCAAGTTAGACTTAAAAGATCTCATAATATGGATTACATCACTATTTCCCGTAATATACGCAATTCTAGCTCCTGCTAAACTAAAACTTTTAGATAATGAGTTTATTTCAACGCCTATTTCCTTTGCCCCTTCCGCTTCAAGGAAACTAATTGGTTTATCACCTGCAAAATAAAATTCAGAATATGCGGCATCATGGACAACAGTAATGTTATGTTTTTTAGCAAATGCCACCACTTTATTAAAAAAGGTCATCGTCGGATTAGCAGGAACGGGATTTCCAGGAAGGTTTAATATTAGCAATTTTGCCTTATTTGCCACCTCAGCTGGGATACTGTCCAAATTGGGGAGAAAGTTATTTTCTGCTTTTAATGGCAGACTATAAGGTACAGCACCAGCTAATTTAATCCCGGTATCATATGCTACATACGCGGGATTCGTCGTTAACACGATATCACCTTCATCACAAAAAGCAAATGGTAAATGTACTAGCCCTTCTTGGGAACCCATTGTCTGTAAAATTTCACTCTGGGAATCAAGCACCACATTAGAACGTCGTAAATAATAATCTGCTACTGCCTCATTGAATTGATCCAATCCACCAAGTGTGTAACCATACATATTTTCCTTCATACTTGATTCTGATAAAGTTTTTCTGATTATTTCAGCTGGTGGTATATCTGGACTTCCAAGACTTAAGTCAATAATTTCTGCTCCCGTATCTGCTTTTTTTGCCGCAGCGTTTTTTAAACCTCCAAACATTGATGGAGAAAAACTATCCATTATTTGAGATCTTTTTATAATCAATTATATCGCTCCCTCTGTCCTATTATAAAATCAATGCATTTTTAAATTGTTTTCACTCTTCTATACATGCTCATATTTTGTGTTTACATGTTATCCATATCATGCAGTACTCTTAATAGTTAATAATTTCTTCATTCACCGACTATAAAACACAACTGAAAAAGCGCCATACCAAACTAGTACGATTTCATAGGCTAATAGATATTTTTTAAACAAACGCCAATTTTCGTAAAACTATACATGATATTATACTTGATTTTATGAACAGATAACAAATGTCAAGATTATCTCCCAATTCAATGTGTAATCTACTTTTATATAAAGTGATATTAGACAGAAAAGAGTGATTTTACAAAATAGACTTTTAATTCTTTTTTATTATGATATAATTTTACAAAAGCATGACATTATAATATAAGGGGGAAACAATAGTGAAAAGGAATCTTTTTTTAGTACTTTTATTGGGACTTATTTTAACTGTCGCTGCTGCTTGTGGGTCGTCAGATAATAACGTAGAAGCTGAGGATAATACAGCAAATAATGCCGGAAATTCAAACGACGATAATGGTGACAAGGATGTTTATACAGTTGCAACAGATAACTCCTATGCTCCTTTTGAATTTATCAACGAGGAAACAGATGAGTTAGAAGGTTTTGATGTCGATTTAATAAAAGCGCTTGCAGACGAAGCAGGAATCGAAATTGAAATAGAACAACTGGAGTTTGATGGTATTGTTGCTGGTCTTGGGTCTGGTAAATTCGATATTGGTATTGCAGGAATGACCATTACAGAAGAAAGAGAAGAAAATATTGATTTCACACAACCTTACTATGAAGCTGGTTTAATTCTTGCAGTAACAGATGAACACGACGACATTGAATCTATTGATGATGTGGACGATAAAGTAATTGCTACACGTGTAGGTTCTACGAGTGAAGATTATTTAGAAGAGAATACAGAAGCTGAACGGGAAGCATTTCCGGAAATTACTGACGCATATCAAGCGGTAATGCAAAATAAAGTGGATGCAGTACTCTATGATTTACCGAACGTACAGTACTATTCCAATAAAGAAACAGGCGGGGAATTAAAAACAGTAGGTGAAAAACTTACTGGTGAAGATTATGGTATTGGATTCCCTAAAGGATCTGAACTTCGGGATGAAATCGATGATGCACTAACTACTCTAAAAGAAGATGGCACATACGGTGATATTTATGAAGAGTGGTTCGGTGAGCGCCCAGAAGATGAGGAATAATAGATAAGTTAACAATCATATCTATATGAAAGAAAAGCGTGATATCGTATATCACGCTTTTCTAACTTACATACATATTTATATAAGGAGTGAAGTTTCTTATGGAATACATAATTGGCGTTATTCCCGATCTTATACAAGGGATTAAACTAACATTTCTTATCACCATTGTCGGGGTCTTAATTGGTTTTGTGATTGGTACCTTTGTAGGGATAGGTCGACTTGCAAACAATAAATTTATTTCCTGGATCTGTATCATCTATATCGAAATAATACGTGGTACTCCGATTCTTGTTCAAATCCTATTTATCTACTTTGGGGTTTCGGATTTATTTAGTATAAATCTTGATAAACTAACAGCTTCCATTATAGCTATCGCCATCAATGCAGGGGCTTATGTAGCAGAAATTGTACGCGGTGGCATTCAATCTATTGATAAAGGTCAAACAGAGGCTGGTAGAACACTCGGACTTTCACATGTACAAACTATGCGTTACATCGTGTGGCCACAGGCTTTCAAGAGGATTATACCGCCACTCGGAAATCAATTTATTATTAGTTTAAAAGATACATCTCTCTTTTCTGTTATTGCAGTCAACGATTTACTATATATGGGTAAAGCTTATGCCGCAAGTACATTTTCATATTTTGAACCCTATTTGATGGTCGGAGTGTTTTACTTAATAATTACTATTCCATCATCAATCATATTACGCATCGTAGAACGGAGGTTAGATGTCTGATGATTACTGTAACGGATTTGCATAAGAGCTTTGGTACAAATGAGGTTTTAAAGGGCATTTCAAATAAGGTAGATGAACAAGAAGTTGTCTGTATAATTGGAGCTTCCGGTTCAGGGAAAAGTACTTTCCTACGTTGCCTTAATCTACTGGAAGAAGTAACAGCTGGTCATATATTAATTGATGGAGAAGATTTAACAGATCCAAAAGTAAATATAAATCAGCTTAGAAGCCAGGTTGGCATGGTGTTTCAACATTTTAATCTCTTTCCACATAAAACTGTATTAGAAAACATTACATTAGGACCTATTAAAGTAAAAAAAGAATCAAAAGCAGATGCAGAAAAACATGCACATGAATTATTAGAAAAAGTAGGATTATCTGATAAAGCATATGCCTATCCAAGCAGCCTTTCCGGCGGACAAAAACAGCGAGTTGCAATTTCTAGGGCACTAGCAATGACCCCAAAAGTAATGTTATTTGACGAGCCTACGTCTGCTCTTGATCCGGAATTGGTTGGAGAAGTTCTGGCGGTTATGAAGGACTTAGCAAACGAAGGTATGACAATGGTTGTCGTTACACATGAAATGAGTTTTGCTAAAGAAGTTGGTGATAGGGTATTATTTATCGATGAAGGTGTTGTTCATGAAGAAGGACCTCCTGAAAAAATATTTGATAACCCACAGAGTGAAAGATTAAAAACATTTTTAGGAAAAGTACTTTAAATACAGGAAACCGCAAGTATTTTGCTTGCGGTTTTTAGCATTATAACTGGAAAGCCCCACTGCTTGAACTATAATAGGGTTTCTATAAATATTCCACACATCATTTTCATTCCATTTCATAAGCCTCCTTTAAACTACTCATTATCATGATTAAAACATCATCTATGTTCGCGTTTTTTAATAGATATGCTAAAATAAGAAAGGATTTAATATGGAGGTTATGAAACAATGTGGTTTATTTTTTCTCTCTTAACAGCTTTTGCTTGGGGTGCGGCTAATCTTTTTTACAAAAAAGGATCAAAAACGGAAGACAGACAAAGCCATTTAAAGATTGTGACAATGGTCGGTTTTACGATGGGAATTCATGCTATTTTATACATGATTATTAAAGATGTTGATTTTAATCCATTTGATATCATCCGTTATCTCCCAGTTTCTGCAATGTATATTTTATCGATGACAATTGGATACTTTGGGTTGCGTTATATAGAGCTTTCTATTGCAGCCCCTGTTCAAAATTCTGCTGGTGCTGTTTCAGCCATTTTATTATTTATATTTTTTCCAAGAGAAATGATTATTACCGATATTATCGGAATTATTGTCGTTACTGTTGGAGTTATTACTTTAGCAGTATTTGAAAAACAGACTGAAACATATGTATTGAAAAAAAGTAATCAAGTAATCGATCCAAAATATCAACTCAGTGTCTTAGCAATCACCTTTCCAATTTTATATGCATTAATTGATGGGATTGGGACTTTCGCGGATGGTATATACCTTGACGAACTCAAACTAATCAGTGAAGACTCTGCATTAATTGCTTATGAACTTACCTTCCTCATTTGCGGGATTATCAGCTATGGTTATGTGAGATTTGTTAAAAAAGAATCTTTTCATATTTTTAAAGAACGAGATAAGGGATTTGCTGCAATATTAGAAACAACCGGGCAATTTTTCTATGTATTTGCAATGGCAGGTAATGCAATTATCGCTGCACCTTTAATTGCAGCACACGGCATATTCTCTGTTATATTATCAAGAATTTTCTTAAAAGAAGTCATGTCAACTAGGCAATATATTATGATAGCAGTAGTCATGATAGGGATTATTTTACTGGGATTTAGTGATGCTTAACATTAGGAACATATTGATACCTAGACAGATCTACCTTGTCTTGAAATCCAAACTGAACACCTTCCAATTCCAACAATTCCCTTTGCTCACTTCCAGTATATGAAATTTCTCCTTTGGCATTAATCACCCGTTGCCAAGGGAGTTTATATTTTTGACTCATACTACTCAAAATCCAAGCCACTTGTCTTGCAGCCCGTTTATTCCCTGCTATTTGTGCGACTTGGCCATATGTCATAACAAATCCCTCAGGTATTTCTTTAATAATTTTTATCACTTCTTCAGTGAATACTTCCATTGTTTACGACTCCTCTCCTTTTAAAGAACCTCTTCATTGAACTCACCGTTATAATATGATTATAATATATTCATACATAGTAGAGAATGGAGAAGCACATGAGAATAATTTTGCAATTTTTAAAACCGTACAAACTTCAAATCATTGTTGCATATGCTTTTACACTCACAGAATTGATTGCAGAATTACTATTTCCGTTATTTCTTGGCATTCTGATTAACGAAGGCATCAATGCTGGAAGAATGGACAAAATCGTTATGTGGGGCAGTATTATGCTCTTCATTTCAATTATTTCATTTGTCTCTGGAATATTCAATTCTTATTTTTCATCTCATGTTGGTAACGCTACCAGTTATGATATTAGGGAAAAGTTGTTTGCTAAATTACAACGTTTCTCTTTTGATATACTGAATTTTTATCCTACATCTATGGTTGTAACAAGATTCACCAACGATGTGCGACAAATCCAGAATATGATTTTCATGTCACTAAGAATTATGATGCGTGCACCTTTAATGGTCATTGGAAGTATCATTATGTCATTTATTATTAATTTCAAAATTTCACTTATCTTTTTGCTCACCGTCCCCTTGCTCGTATCTTTTCTTTATTGGGTACTACTTAAAGGTGGGAAGTTGTTCTCTTTAGTTCAAGAAAAAGTCGATAATGTGAATCGTGTTATCCAAGAAAACATTGCAGGTATGCGTATTATTAAAGCATTTGTTCGAAAAGACTTTGAAGAGAAACGTTTTGATAAAGAAAATAAAGACTTAGCCTCAAAATCACAAACTGCTTTTCGCTTTGTAGAAGCTTCTATGCCGATACTACTTTTTGTAATGAATTTAAGCCTTATTTTCATTATCTGGTTCGGGAATAAACAATCTATTGCGGGAACAACATCTGTTGGTGATGTTGTTGCCATTGTTAACTATGCACTTAGAACTGCCATGTCCATCTCTATGTTTACATTCATATCATTAGCTTTTTCCAGGGCACGGGCTTCCGGTGATCGAATCGCATTAATTTTAAATGAGCAAGAGACCAAAACGGATCAAGACAAGAAAGACAACGATGTTATCAAACAAGGAAAAATAACTTTTTCTCACGTTTCTTTTTCATATCCAAATCATACGGTTCCAGTTCTCGAGGACATTGACTTTACTCTTTCTGACAAAGAAACACTAGCGATTATAGGCGCAACCGGTTCTGGTAAAACATCTTTATTCCAACTAATACCGAAATTATATCAACCAAAAAAAGGCACGATATTTATCGATGACATACCACTTGATGACTATCCTGTTAAACATTTGCGAGATAGCATTGGGTATGTTTCTCAGAACCCATTACTTTTTACAGGTTCCATAGCTGATAATATTCGCTTCGGTAAAGAAAATGCAACAATGGACGAAATTATAACTGCTGCAAAAAATGCACAGATTCATGATTCTATTGAACAATTTCCAAATGGGTATGAATCGATTGTCGGACAAAAAGGCGTTAATTTATCCGGCGGTCAAAAACAACGAATTTCTATCGCACGTGCACTCGTTAGATATCCTAAGATTCTTATGTTCGATGACAGTACAAGTGCACTTGATTTAAATACAGAACAAAACCTGTTAAATGCTTTACATGATTATGATTGTTCAACTATCATCATTACCCAAAAAATTCAAACCGCACAACAGGCAGACCGAATTTTATTACTAGATGAAGGTAGAATATTAGCGATTGGTACACATAACAGTTTGCTTGAAAATTCCAAATTGTATCAAAAGATTGTCGCATCACAAGATGAAATT